>JABJDN010000095.1 GCA_018665385.1 Phycisphaerae bacterium
GGATACATACAAACCAACAAGGCGACACGTACAAGCATTCGATAACTTAAGTCTAGAGCGCTGTCGCTTGTGGAGTGAATGAGTTCTTGAAATAAAACATGGTTTGTTGGTACATCTAAATTTGCCAGTTTTGTAATTTTGGCAAGGTGTATTGGGTTGTCGTGCAAATCACCAGAAACCAACAAGTTTCCTTTTGCGGGGAGTTGGTGCGTGCAACCAGACCGCCCTGAAAACTCAAGTAATATTTTGGTTGCTTTTAACAGGGCATCGCAAACCTGCGTTGAATCTGAAAAGTTAATCGAAGGTGACGCCATTATAGGGTTCCGAAAATTCTATCTCCGGCATCACCTAGGCCTGGAAGGATGTATCCGTTTTCATTTAAACATCTGTCTAATGACGCTGTATATATAGAAAGGGACGGGTGCTCCTTTTGCATTTTTTGAACACCTTCTGGAGCCGTCACAAGACATACCATTTGTACGTCGGTGCAACCGTGCTCTGCTAGTACGGTTGCCGCATAGGAGGCTGAGCCGCCGGTAGCAAGCATAGGATCAATGAGCAGAACGGGCCCACTTGCAATGTCTTTGGGCAGCTTGCAATAGTATGGCACCGGCTCCTTTGTTTTTTCGTTCCTAAAAAGCCCTATGTGCCCGACCCTAGCCTCTGGAATCATTGCAAGGATTCCGTCTGTCATTCCAATACCTGCCCGTAATATAGGCACAAGCGTGATCGGATTTGCAAGTTGCACACCTGTTGATTCCTCTACAGGAGTACAAACTTTTACCTGTTTTGTTTCGTATTTTCTAGAGAGTTGAAAAAACATTAAACCCGCAATTTCATTTAACAAACGACGAAACTGTACGTGTTTTGTGTTTTTATCGCGAATTACCGTTAATTTATCTTGGATAACGGGGTGTTCAAAAACCCAGAGGTTTGCGTATTGTTTGTTTTGCGTTGGCATTGGTGTTGTAGCCTTTATGATATCAGGTTGGTTAAGATGATAGAATCCACCTCGAAATGAAACGTATTTCTTTATTTTTACTATTTCTGGTTACAGGGTGCGATAGCAGCCTTAAACAAATAGATAACAGAGTCGATCAGTTGATGGTTGAACGAAGCGAATCAATAGGTGCCGTTGCGCCTAGTTCTGGTTTTCAGATTGATACATCATTTGATGAGGCTATTGAAAACACCAACCCAAATACCGTTAATCCAACAAGTGAAGAGTTAGTGTTTGTTTCGGCAAAAGAAATAGATGCCATGGAAATTGCCGAGGCTTTGCAAAATGCGGAAGCAAATATTGCACTGCGTAGCGAACCGCTTACTTTGAAAGAAGCTCTCGGTTGGGCGAACACACACGCAAAAGAGATTGAGTTCGCAAGATATGACTATGTGTCCACAACACTCTCTTTGTTACACGAGTTACATCTATGGGGACCAAGATTTTCTAATTCCATCAGAACTGAGGTCGACGCGGATTCAACGGGCGGTATGTACGACACTGCCGTAAGTGTTATTAATGATTTTCAGGTTAGCCAAAATTTATACAACGGTGGAACTCTTTCAGCAACTGCACTCACCTCGTTCTTAAAATCGGTTCAAGGTTCAACAACGGCTGGGGATTCCTCTAGTACCGACCTTGGAGTAAGTTTAGAAATTCCATTACTGAGTGGTTCTGGGGCGGTTGCCCGCGAATCACTCATTCAAGCCGAGCGTAATTTGGTCTATGGCGCAAGAACATACGAGCGGTATAGAAGAACCTTTTATAGAGTGATAACGGGCGATTACCTTTCGCTGGCTGTTCAAAAACAATCATTACACAATGCACAAATGGGTGTTGATTCTTTGCAACAACTTGCAAGTCGCCAAGCAGCTTTATACTCCTCTGGTAGAGCGCGTCTATACGACTCAGCTGACGCAGAAAACCAAGCGTTGGCCGCTGTTGCTTCATTAAGCCAATCTTGGGAGCGGTATCGACTTGCATTAGACCGTTTTAAAATTCGAATCGGGTGGCCTATTGAATCAGACATTGACATCGTCCCTACTACTATTGGGGTATCGCCACCGCAGGTAAATGTTTCAGATGCAGTTGTGCAGGCATTGTTGTTTCGTCTTGATTTACAAAACAAATACAACCAGCTTGGCGATGCAAAACGCGGTGTGGCCAATGCAATAAATGGCTTGTTACCTGATGCTACGTTTACTGCTGGAGTAGAAACAAGCAGTGAAACAGACAGGCCAGTGAAGTTTTCTGGAGAAGACTTGGACTTCATTGCTGGATTCTCATTTAGTGTTCCCCTTGATAAGGAAACGGAACGAATTCTTGTTCGCCAACAACAAATTGCTCTCGAAAAATCAAAACGAAGCTATCGTGAATCAAAAGACACTGTTGCTGTAGAAGTGCGGTCCGCTCTTAGAAGCATTACGGTGTATCAGTTTACCCTTGATCTCCAAGAAAGAAATGTAGACATTGCAAAGCTTGGGCTCGATTCGATCAACGCTGACCCTGACAGGGTTTCGGTTTTGGATCAAACAAGGGCCATTTCTGACTTGCAGGGTGCAAAAGACTCAAGAGATAGCGCAAAGCGAGATTTAGAGTTGTCGATCGTTGATTATTTGCTGCAAGCAGGACAACTTCGTATTCATGAGGATGGGACATTAAAACTTCCAACAGGATAAAAGGGTTGACCAAATAGGTTTACAATTTACATAATGCATAACAAAGGTATATCAATAACAGGGGTTCTAGTATCACTAGCAGTGTTAGTAATTGGCGGCGTCTGGATGCTGGGCAGCGGCGGTGGAAAAACCGAGCAGGTGTTTTCTGGTGAATTGTATACGGTTGTGGTGGGTTCTTTTGAGGTTTCGGTTCCCTCTTCGGGAGAGTTGGCGTCAAAAAACCAAATTAATATTTACAACCATCTAGAATCTGGGGCAACTATTATCGAGTTGGTGGAAGAGGGGTCGCGCGTGGCACAGGGCGATGTCTTGTTGCGTCTAAACGACGAAAAAATCAAAGACGACATTCGAAACTCTGAAATCAGTGTTGATACAGTAAAAAACGAGTTACAAAACGCGCGGTCGGGTTTTTCTATCACGGAGAAAAAACGTGATTCTGAGCTAGCGGCAAAACAACTTGAAATAGATTTAGCGAGGCTTGCGTTGCAGTCGTGGCAAGAAGGTGAAGTTGTAGCAAAAAGACAAGACTTGGCACTTGCTGTTCAAACGGCGGATAAAAACTACCAAAGGTTGTTTAAAAAATTTGAGTCTTCAACACAGTTGTTCGAACAGAAGTTTTTAAGTAGGGATGAGTTAGACCAAGACGAAATTGCATTGTTAAATGCAAGCGCAACGCTAAAAAAGGCAAACCTAGATGTTGTGGTGTACGAAAACTACACCCACCTTCAACAAAAACAGGTTAAAGAATCGGATTTGCAACAAGCAAAAGACGAATACGAAAGGGCAACCGAGCGCCTTGCGTCTGAAATTAAAACCTCTCAATCTAATATCGAAGCGAAAGAAAACAAACTTGCTTCGCATGTTGAGCTGCTAGAAAAAAGACGAGGGCAACTTGAAAAGTGTATTGTTGTAGCGCCAGCAAATGGAATGGTTGTGTACGCTTCAAGCATGGGAAGAAATCGCGAAGAGAATCAACCCTTAGATGTGGGGGAAAACCTACATAGAAACCAGCTGGTTATGACAATTCCAGATACGTCAAACATGATAGCCCGAGTCAAAGTAAACGAGGCACTGAGTGGTCTTATTACAAGCGGGCAAAGAGCAACCATTACTTGCGACGCACTTCCGGACTTTGTGTTTGATGGAGAAGTACTCTCTGTTGGCGTACTTGCTGAAGGTGGTGGTTGGCGTGATCCAAACCGTCGCGATTACACCGTTGAGTTAAAAATTACAGATTTGCAAGGCGCCCCTTTGAAACCATCTATGCGATGTTCTGCGGAAATTTTTGTGGAAAACATCAACGATGTGCTTTTTGTTCCCATCCATTCAATTCATCGAAGAGGTGGAACGATATGGGTGTGGAAACAGGCGGGTGGTGGGTACAAGCAACACGAAATTACAATTGGCTCCTTTAGTGATTCCTATGCCGAAATTGTTGGTGGCCTGGAGAGCCAAGATGTTGTGTTGTTACGAGAACCATCTCCAAGTATGGTTGTTGGGCGGTTAATGGACGAGGAAATCAAGGAATGAGTAAGCGCATTGTTGTTGGTGTGACTGGGGCGTCCGGCGCCCCATACCTCACGCGATTCATTCGAGTATTAGTGGATGCTGGGGTTGAGGTTCACCTCACCGTTTCTACTTTAGGGAAAAGGCTCCTTGCAGAAGAATTAGGGGTTTCAAAAGTAGACGCTACAACACTGGGCATCTCTGATCAAAGTGCTTTGTTGGTTGTGCACAATAACAACGACTTGGGTGCAACCATTGCATCGGGTACTTTTTTACACGACGGAATGGTTGTCCTCCCTTGCTCTAGTAACACGCTTGGGGCAATCGCTTCTGGTATTACAACCTCCCTAGTACAAAGGGCTGCTGCGGTAACTTTAAAAGAGCGGAGGACACTCATCTTAGCGCATCGAGAAAGTCCAATTAGTTTGATTGATTTGCGAAACTTAACGACTGTTGCTGAAGCGGGTGGTGTAATTGTGCCCTTGTCGCCGGGGTTTTATATGAAACCGGAGTCTCTTGGCGATGTAATAGATTTTATGGTTGGAAAACTAGCAGACATGGTTGGGGTTGAGCATTCTTTGCCTGTTCGATGGTGCGGCACCGCGTAACAGAAATCTGTTTCGTGCTACACTTTTCGTATGCGAACTATTACTTCTCTGTTATTGTGTTTTTTTCTTGGTGGTTGCGCTAATATCGCAACATACCCCCCAGTAGAAAGCGGTGTTGTGTTGTCGAATCCAAATTCGGCTAACGAGCCTGTGCCAACAATACTTGCAGAGGTGCTTTTATACGCACACTCACAGTACGGTGGCATGGATATTATTGTTTTTAATTTACCAAAAGGTATGACGCCTGAAACGTACTCCATTGTTTCAGACAAATTAGGTGGCGCGGTTCCTTTAACTATAGATAATCAAGTTGCGTACCACATAACAGAGTTGCGAATCCGTGGTCTTTCTGCTGGGGCTGATGTCACGTTCCCTTCACCGAGTGGTGGGTATGAAGAGGCGAGCATACGGCTCACGTCTGCGCCGTTTGAAAACTGGGCTGTTTCAGATTCGCGTGTGTGGTTAATTCCTTCTTTAACTCCACCATCACCAAACATACTCACGAGCGGAAACACTATAGATGAGTGAACAGGGTTGGATACAAGAGGCAATCGCTCAAGCTGAAAAATCTTGGGGCGAGGGCGGGATTCCTATTGGTTCTGTGCTTGTGAACAGGGGTGGAGAAATTGTTTCAAGGGGGCATAATGAGCGAGTACAAACAGGTGACCCAACTGCACACGCAGAAGTAGTCTGTTTTAGAAACGCCGGACGAAGAAGGGATTGGGCGGAACTGACGCTTGTTTCTACCTTGAGTCCTTGCATAATGTGTACCGGAACAACGCTGTTGTTTGGTGTAAAAACAGTTGTGGTGGGGGAAAACAGTACATTTATTGGTGCTGAAGACCTTATGCGTTCGAATGGAGTAAAAGTTTCTGTACTTAACGACAAAAGGTGTATAAAATTAATGCAGCGTTTGCAAAACGAAAAACCTGACTTGTGGGCTGAAGATATTGGGTTGTAAACAAGGAGTGATATGAAATGAAAAGACCAGTTGCACCAAAAAAACAACAGGCAAGTCGACCAAAAATTACAGCGCGCAACAGTGTTCGCGTTCGGCGGCCATCTAGTAACCAGGCGAAAACAATTCGGCCAGTAGCGTTTAATAAATAAACTTAATCACGCTCGAGCAACATTGAAACTGCGTTACCACCACCTAAACATAAAGTCACGATTCCGCGTTTTGCCGAAGTGCGTTTCATGTGGTGAAGTAGGGTTACAAGAACTCTAGTACCAGAACCGCCAATGGGGTGCCCTAGTGCGATTCCGCCTCCGCCTATGTTTACTTTGTCTGGGTTAACCCCAAGGTGTTGTATATTCTGAATAACCTGGACCGCAAACGCTTCGTTGATTTCAAAAATATCAATATCATCAACCGTAAGCTTGTTTCGTTGAAGTAGTTGCACGACACCAATTCCAGGTGCAGTAAATATTTTTTTGGGTTCTACACCAACGGTGTTATAGTCTGTGATGGTTGCCAATACCTCAGCACCTGTTTTTATAGCGTTTTCTTGTGTTGTTACTACAACCGCAGCGCCTCCGTCTGAAATTTGGGAGGCGTTTCCGGCTGTTACCGAACCGTTTTTTGAAAACGCTGGTCTAA
>JABJDN010000199.1 GCA_018665385.1 Phycisphaerae bacterium
CTGGACTTTCCTTAATGGGCCATACAGGACTCGAACCTGTGACTTCTTCGGTGTAAACGAAGCGCTCTAGCCAACTGAGCTAATGGCCCTCAAATTTTCAGATCGATTCACTCAGTGGGAATAGTAACAGATGGGAGCTGTAATCAAGGGCTGGTAGTTATTGCTAACTGCCAGGTGAGGCATACGGTCTGAAGGGTTCTATTGTACCAGTTTCTTCGCTGTAGAGCAAAGCCCTATGCATGCCAAGCCTTGCAGCGTCTGGCATATCGATGAGGTTCGTAGAATCGTTTGCGCCCATTTGCAAGAGCACACGCATATCGAACTCTCGAAGTGACTGCCTGTCGAATGTACGGTTCAAATTTGCGAGCGTGTCGGTAGAAGTAATGACATGAATACCAAGCGGAGGACCTTCTTTGAGAAGCTCTGCAAGTATTTGGCTCGCGGTCTTTTGTTTGTCTTCACCACCAACAGAATATCCGTAATCGTCTTCGTCCCTGCGAAGATCGCGGAATCGGTGCAACGCATTCACAACAAAGAAAATGGAAGGGGACGTTGAAGATTCTTCTTGCATGCGTTTTTGAAGTTCCTCGTTCAACAAAGCCATCGCCTGTTCAACATCGCGCACGCCAATAGATTGCACTTCGTTTGTCATGCCTGCAGTTGTATGTGCAATAACGCCCGAGTGCGATGCATCTTTTGGAGTGCCATCAAGGACAAGGAACTTTGCTCCGCCTGTAGAATATTGCGAATCAAGCGAGAGCAAAGAACTGTTTATAAGGTTCGTTGTTGTTTCGTCTTGTTGTCCGACTATAAGTAGATTGCTTCCAGAGGTGTGCCTAAACGTGGCAGACGTATCCCCAGTAATCGCCATCGCGCCGCCAAGCCAAGCTGAAACAACTAGAGGTTTTTCTTCCTGTATAACACTCATAAAGGCGGAGTTTTCTGACAAATACACAGGCTGGTTGCCTTCGTACACAACCATCTCGCGGTCATTCCCTTTATCGCGTTGTATTAAATCTTCAAGGAAGACTTCGCGTTCTTTATCGTTGAGCCAAACAACTTGGAATGGGGAGTTGCCCTCGACATTACCTGCAGCATCGTTGTAAATGGCTTCGCCCGGTCTGGAAAGTAAGCGCGCTGCAGCATTATCTTCGTTAAGAATAATGTAGCTGTCCTGTTCAGAACATTGCAATGCAACACGCACTGCCATTTGGCCCATCGTAGAACGGCTTAATGTGTACGCGCCATCTAAAGTTTGCGAGCCCATGATTGCATGAATACCAAACGCTCGTCCTTGGCGAACTAATCTATCGAGTAACAAGTTTGCTTCTTGTGCAACTTTGTCGTCGTCCACGAAGAACTCTTGGAATTCATCAATAATCAGAAGTTGCCGCGGCATTGGGTCACTTGATTTTTCTCTAAAACCAGCGATGTCTTGCACGCCCAAATCGCGGAAGAGTTCGCCACGTCGTTTTAACTCTTCGTCAATTTTTTGCAATACGCTGATACCAAATTCACGATCGCTTTCAACTGCAACTACGCGAGCATGTGGTAATTTATGAACGGCATACGTTTTAAACTCGACGCCTTTCTTAAAGTCGACAAGATAAAATTCGATTTCATCTGGGCTATACCACAACGCTAGATTTGTAATAAGAACATGCAAGAGCGTGGATTTTCCTGAGCCAGTTTTACCCGCAACCAAAGCGTGCTGTGCAGTCCCTCTGCCAAGTGTGAGGTGTTGCAATTTTGTTGCCCCAGATCGCCCTAGTGGGATTGTGACTTTGTCCTTCGTAGAATGCGACCAAATTTCTTCTGGCTGTGGAGCAATAACAGCGAAGGGGACTTCAACGCGGTGCGTGTTATCAGCAGATTGCCCGACTTGTTTCACAATAGTTGTTGCGACATTTTCTTCAGGAGGTGCTTCGAGTGTGAGCGGTAGCGTTCGTAACTCTTCATCGTCAATAGAGAAAGTCGCGCCGTCTTCGATAATCCGAATTGGAATTCGGTTCAGCGTGTCGTCGTCAATTCCAGCAGGTAAAGGCAGGGAATAATCTCGGTGAATGATGACGTGCACCCCGCATCGAGCGCCACTTGTAACAATGCTCGCTAATCGCTTGCAGGAAATTTCTGAGAAGTTGTTTGGGAAATCAGCAATCACTAAGAAACGGTACGGTTCTGCAATTTCGCCTGCTTGCTTATTGTATGCATCGATAGATTCGAATTCATTTCGCAGATACTTTTGAATAACTGTTTCCATGTGCTCTGTTAAGCGAGCGAGTTGTGTTTCGATATGCCTTGGTTCTGTCCATGCTCTGTCAAGAAGTTGCGACTCTTCGTAATCTGCAAGATGCAAAACACTTGCAAATGTTTGCCCTAATCCAACCGGGTCAATAAGCGTAAACTTTGCTTTTCCGGGAGGGATAGTTGTAAGAACCCTCAACATTGCATTCTGTAAAAGAGAAATACATGTTTTTCGTTCCTTGCCAGATGAAGACACTAGCAGTGATGTGTCACTTGGCAACGAAGCACACATTGGAATCGAAAGCACTGGTTCAATGCATAGTTTCAATTCGTCACTTATAGGCAGGTCGCATGCGATGGCAGCAAGCTCTAATTCAAATGAACCAAGTGGAATTGTGCTTGCATTGACTGTATTAGGTTCCCAAGAGGACCAATCGCTTCCCCAAGATGGATGGTCTAACTGGTTGCTTGTATTTTGCGTACGTACTTCGTTGTTTAACATTGTAAGCGTTGAATTCCAACGATTCGAGAGCTTTTGCATCGTGGTTGTTCGTAGATCTGAAGTTGATTGCAACGCAGTCGAATAGGTTTTGTTGATTGCAGCAATTTCATTCTGCTCATCAAGTTCAAGTTGTGCAATCGTGTTTTCAAAAATTGAGTTAGTTTCATCGGTGTCTTGCTCTAACTTTATTTTGCACTTTTCTGCGACACTTGCAAAGCGGACTTTTTCTTTGTCTAAATCTTTTTGTATTAAACGGTCAACTTCTTTCAGCCTTGGTTTATATTTATCTTCGGCTTTTTTTACTTCGACGTCACGATTAGTAGTTATTGCTAACTCTTTTGCCCTGCGTTGCGCGTCAATTGCTTCAATTGATTTGTCGTATGCGAGTTTTGCTCGATTCACATTGAGCGTAAACTCTGTATGCTTATGGCGAATCGAATTTTTTCCCGAAGCAAATGTGTACATAAGTAACAGCGTGGAAAGAATGAGCGTGCTTAGAGGAATAGCAAAGAGGGGGATTGAAACTGTCCAGTTTGTATATGCGCCTGCTCCGGCTACACCAGCTGCAGTGAACAAGAATACGATGCCGGCAGGTCGAAAGCCAACGAACCAAGTTGCTTTCGGGTCTGATTGAATAGCTTCTAATGCTTTGCTTGCAATCGCGACATATGCAGACATTGATTTGTTTGCTTCGTCTGCGTTTGAAAGTGCTGCAGATTGCGTAGTTTGACGCAAGCGAGAGAGTACTTTTGGGGCTTCTTCTGTAATGGCGTTGAGTTCTTCGTTTGTTTCTTCGAGCAAATCAATTGCAGTCTGCGCTTGCTTGCGAGGTTTGACCATTGCCCCTTCGTATACAGATTCGGCAAGCCACATAGCTTCGTTCAGTTTTGCCTCGGTTTGCTCAGTGATGTCCTCTGCACTGGCATTGATTTCAATAATGCGAAGTTCATGTTTGTCGGTGAGCAGTTCAGGTTCAAGCTCTCTGCGTTCGTCTACTCGTGCAAGTGTTTTTGTCTTTCGTTGCTCTGCTTCAGTACGCTTTTGCTCGAAGGATTCCCTGCTTTCTTCGAGCCCAGTTGTTTTTGCATGCTCAGCGCTTGCCGTTGCTGACTTGACAGTAGCAAGCAATTCTTTTTCTTCTGCAGTTGTCTCGCGAATAAGAGTGCGTACTGTAGAAATAAGTTGCGATTGGGTTTGTAGAAGAGATTCAGTCATTGGTAACGTGTATTGTAACTTAGGATTAAGAGCACTCGTTTTTAGAACGTGTTATTACTTCGCCCATAGATTCCATCGAGCCTATGGCGGTGTTTATGCAATCGAGTAGAGGGTTAATGTGTTGCTCTTCGATTCGTTTGCTTACTGGGTCATTCCACTGCTCATTCGTCAGGCTCCATTGGTACATCAGGGCTTTGGTCGCTTTTGTTAACTGGGCTATTCCGGTTTGCGTGCTCATTTGCGTTTTGTTCCGTTTCTTCCTCGCCCTTGCGAGATATTGATGGAGATGTGGAGGTTGTTGTTGAAGTTTTTGGTTCTAAGGATGGGGCAACTGCAGAAAGATACTGTTCAAGTGTGGATATCGAGCGTTCAATAATTGCGACTGCTTTCAGTGCACTGCCATCAAGCGAAGAGCTGAGCGGTGAAATAGAGCCGCGGTATTCGTTTGCGCTTCGTTCGTATGTTCTAGACCAACGTTTTGTTTGTTCTAATTTCTTTTTAGCAAACTCGATTTCTTCTTTGCGTCTTCGAACAAGCCTTACCTGGTCAGTAGGCCCACGAGGATTGTCGGGTTGCGAGAGAGTTGCTCTAAAAAGTTCACTCTTTGCTTGATTGAGAAGTTCTTCGCCTTTGCGTATTTGACGTATCCAATGCGTTGGTTGGTTTGATTCAATCCAAATTTTCATATGCGAAACTTCAGAGTCGCTCGTTGAAATGGCACGTTTTGCTTTATCAATGAATTTGATAAGGGCAACACGAAATTCGCGCAGTGATTCTAATGATCGTACGTTTGCTGATTTCGCCATGCGTTACCGTTGTTGTAAGTAATCCTCAATGCGTTGCGCCTTGCGAAGCAGGAAGGGGATTTGCTCGGCGGATAACTTGGCAAATCGATCCATCGCTTTGATAGTGGTATCAAATTCTTCTTCGAACTTGCGTTGTTCTTGGTCACGCCAACTTTGAGAAAGCGATGACATTCTTGAACGCATCACTTGTAATTGGTGCGTTAAATCGTCGTTAAACCGCTTCAGGTCATGGGCGAATCGGCGAATTTCTTCTGGGTCTGCTATTGCTTTTGCCATAGTTAGGTTTCCTTATGTAGAAGGATACCTCTCTTGCATGTTTTTGGCGAGTTTTTCCCGAAGAATGATCAATATTACGCCAATAATGAGGAATAACCAAATGTGCCAGAATTCAACAAGGGGCGATGCTACAGGCAATACATCGAATCTAATTTCTTGTTGCTCTGTGCCATCAACTATATAGGTGAACGCAAATGGGCCTATGTCAGGTAACTCAATAGAGCTACGGGCTGCCAGTGGGATTATTGATTGGGCTTCAACAATGTTGCCTGTGTTGTCTGTAACGATGAACTGCAGTTGAAGGCGACCAACTCTTGCTGGCCAAGGTTCTGCGAAAACGGCAACGTTGTATTGTTCTGTCTTGGATGTTCTAATGAGATGGCCGTTGTCTGCGAAGGCGCAAGTGCAAAGAAGCAGTGTACAAACTAACAATGATTTAATCATCCGATCATTCCCCTCATCTGCATTGGTTGAAGCAATATCCAAGCGCCTGCGACAAACAGCAAAGCAATTGCAGTGCCCCAAGATACTCGTTGTTGCAATGTGGTTGTTAGTCGCAAGCATATGGCAAACGATGCTAGGAAGCTTATTCCAAGTAAGAATAACTCGCCTTGAAGCAGCCACTCTGGGGAACTTGCCATGCCCCATATCTGCGTGGGCGCTACAGCGTACCCCAAGTCATGCAGAGCTCGTTGTGTTACTGGCATGATTGATTGATACGAAGTAAAAAAATGAAACAGCAGGTGCGAGGCCCACATGCCGACCCCGAGTGGCACCAACGACCAAGCTACGTGGTTGGATGTTTGGGTTGCCTTTTTAATGCAGTACAGAAGTATTGTTGGAACGATGAATACACTGGTCAGTATGAATCCTGCTGTGACTAGATGCGTGCTAGAAGCGCCTAGCCATCTCGAGACGGCATCGATGGCGTTGTTGATTGGAGCGATCATACCTGCGGCATTTGCAAATGCGCCAAAAACAAAGACGAGCATGAGCGCTGTGTAGTCATTTCTATCGAGCGACCGAATTGAACCACGGAAGTCATCGTCAAGCAAATCACTTGCCGGAAACGTTGGCATAATCGAAACGTTGTCGTGCGGACATGCGCGGACGCAATCAAGGCAGAAGGTGCAATCAAGGTTTCCTTGTTTCGTAGGAATGAATAATTCAAGTTCACAGCCATTGTGCGTCACGTTGCCTTGTATGCAATCTTGGGTTGTACACGAAGCGCACGTACTTTTTTTAAGAGCAGCAATTTCAAAGGGAGAAACCATCGAGAGCACGAAATGAAATTGGCCGATTGGGCAAACCCATTTGCAAAATGCTGCCCCAGTAAACAACGCGTCTATGCAGAATGCAGCAACGAAGTATCCAATTACGATCCAAGCAGTAAAGGCTGGCGAAGACCAAGGAGAGAGAACTTCGTACATAAGAAGCCAGAGAACAAACAACGCGACTGCAATCCATTTGGTTCTCAATGGCCATCGAGTTTTCGTAATCGGTAGTTTTGTTGCAATAGATCGTACAAACATAAATGGGCATGCCCAACAAAATACGTTTCCAGCAACGAGAATTGCGATGATGACAAGCCCTCTCCACCAAATCCATGGAAGTATGCCCGCAAGGTTGAGTGGTCCAAGTTCGGGCCCAAGTAAGCCATCGCAAATCACAGTAATTGCAAGAAGGAACATGACACTTTGCGCGCATGTTCGAAGTGCATTTGAATACAGCCAACGAGTACGCCTAGGTTTTTTTGATTGAATGATAGGTTTGGGAAGAGCAGGCGATTCTAAATTCTCTTTATTTGTGAGCATGCCACGAAGAATCACTGCCACTGGAATAAGAAAGAGCGCGGAACTAGCAACCCACATGATTGCACCCGCAGCAGCTTGGTCACGCATAAGCGTCGTGCCAAACAAGCCTAAGTCTGGGTAAAAATCGTAGATGGGCTCGTTCGCAAAACTAAAGAAAGCAGAAAAAATTGTATTGAGAATATCAGCAGCAAGAAGGTAGGGGATCAGCGCCCATGTTGGCCACGAAGGGGTGGAAGGTTCAGGCGATACAACGGGGAACCAAAAAAGCAATGCTGTGCCAATAAAACAAAAGTGCTCAATCGTATGCCACAAGTCATTGCTTAACGCTAGTTTGTATGCGCTTGGATAATGCCATGCCCAAGTTGATACGGTAAACAGTACCAGGGCGGTAATCGGGTGGACAAAAAATCGACCAATAGAATGCACGTTCTTTGAGGCAAGGTATGGTCCAAGCCATTTTTTTTGCACAGTGCTCGGAAGACCGCAAAGCAAAGGGAGCGCAGGCCAGCCAATCCATAGTAGCGGGGGCGCAACCATCATAAGAAGAATGTGCTGCGCCATATGCACTTGCAAAAGAACATTGGCAAATGTATCAAGCGGCGATACTATTGCTAGTACGATAATTCCAATGCCAGTGATAAATGACCAGAGTCGATAGGTTGGATACTTCTCTGGTTGCCTTCGGTGTAAGCCCTTCCATCCTCGTACGTACACAAGGCAAATTGCAAGTGCGCCTACGATTGCAACCCAGTCGGGGTTCCATGAAGTAAGCAGGAGTTGGAAAGAGTCATTCATGAATGTATTGTGATTGTACAACAGTATCAAACACCACTTATGGGAGAAGTCGAATTGCGTTTCAGCTTGGTTGTTGTGGACCAGACACTTTACGGGTTCAACGTTTTATCAGCAGTGCGTGCAGGGCTTTCGTTTTCAGGATGCAGCGTGGACAAGAACGCGACGATTGCGGCAAGTTCTTCTGGTGACAGGTTATGGCCATACGTTGGCATATTTCCTCCACCTTGAATGGCTTGTCTAATCAACTCGTTGGTTGTTTTTCGAGTTGCAATCGAATCGAGTTCGGGACCACGTCTGCCGCCAATGCCTCCAAGTTCATGGCAATTTCGGCATTGTTTGAATTGGAAAGTAACTGCGCCTGCAAGTTCAATAGGGGTTCTGGCTTGAATGTAGACGAATGGAGTTTCATCTGAACTCCACGCCTGCATTTTCGGAGACCACGGCGCTTGGTACCCCATCCAAGTAAGAACGCTGTACACCATGAAGATAAAGACGAGCAGTAATGCAGCAACTGGCCGCTTACTGATATGACGCTCGCCGCTGTTACTGAAAAAGGGAACTGCAAACAAGGCCACTACAAGCACAACAGGCGCTGTCAATATTAAGAACGTTTCAATCGAAGGTGGTAACAATGCGAGCGATGAAAAGATGGACATGAACCAAATATCTGGGGCAGGGGCAGTATCAATAATCGTTGGGTCTGGAATGCCATTGGGTCCTGTTGGCCCAAAAATTGCTGCAAGAATGCCCACAACAATGACAAGCCCACCGCTAAAGATCGCGTCCCGCGCAATAGGAGTTGGGAAAAAGGTTGTGCCTTCATCGCCAGCGATTCGTTTCTCATAGTCCTCTCGTTCGGTTTTTGGGTTCACAAGAGTGCCCGCTTTTGGCGGATCTGAAATGCCATTTTTCAATACAAGCATGACATGAATGAAGATAGTTCCAGCAATTGTTAACGGAAGCACGAATACGTGTAATGCAAAGAACCGCGTGAGTGTTTCACCGCCAATAATTGGACCGCCAAGCAACATATGTACTGCGTATGGACCAAGTAATGGAATGCGACCGACCATTGAAGCGCCAATGCCAATGCCCCAGAATGCATCTTGGTCCCAACGTAACACTTGGCCAGTGAACGCCATTGCTAGGACGCATAAAAA
>JABJDN010000169.1 GCA_018665385.1 Phycisphaerae bacterium
ACAAGAGTGATAACTGTAACAATCAAACAAAAAGCTACAATGCCCATTATCCAAAATATTTTTTTATCGTTGCATTTCGCCATAGTCGCTACCGTAGTTTTTTCTTTGCCATTTGTATTGCTACAACCGCTCCTGCTGCTCCCCCTGCTGCTCCGCCAATTGCGCCAACAGATTTCACGCCAAGTGATTTTGCTACTAGGACTGAAAGCAATGCTGAAACAACCGCAACACCAATAACTATGAACCACTTCATTAATATACCTCTACCATGAGGCGATGCGTTGGTTTAATGTACCTTCGCATCTGCTCTTTATCCCAATCAGTGTGTGAAACATCCTTCAGGTCTTCTTTAATCGTCATGTACGCTTCGGTTATTCCTTTTTCCGCAAACAACTGGTAAATGCCCCATTGCATTCCTACTAAACCGCACATGTACATAAGCCCGCGATCACTGGTAAGAATAGGGCCAAATGTATCGTCAAACTTCAGGTCAACTAGTTGACCAACATACAAACCACGAGAACCGTCCGCTTGTTTTTCGCGACTTACGGCTGTGTGGTAATGGAAGTTGTCGTGTTCCTCTGCAAGCTTTACAAACAAATCGTCGTAGAGCAAATCGGTCGTATACGGTGTACCCATGACAACATGCACTTGGCTTGTTGTTGGCCCATCTGGATTTTCAAACAGTTCTTTGCACATTGAACGGAAAGGGGCGATACCAGTTCCGGTAGCCATAAAAATATAATCATGTTTGTTGTGGTCTACAGGTAACAAGAAACGCTTGCCACTTGGGCCGGTAACTTGCACCTTGTCCCCAACTTGTAAGTCGCACACATAATTACTACATACACCCAAAAAGAGTTCATGCCGATCAGAATCATCCTCGTCTTTCTGAGGAGTAAACTCATCAATTACTCGCTTTGGTGTTGTGGCAATAATTTTGCCTTCCCCATCTTCCCCGCACGTAGGACTCGCAAGTGAATACAAGCGAACCTTGTGAGGCTTTCCATTCTCGGCTACGCCTGGCGCAATAACACCAAACGATTGCCCCGCTCTACATGCACCTTCTAGTGGAGTTCCACTCACATCAATTTCAACATGGCGAACAAAACTCGCTGACTTTCGGCCACCTCGAAGGCATGTTTCCGACTTCACCACAGTGCCTGTCACAGGCGCTTTCGGTGTTACAAGATTCATCTCTACTTCAGGGAAGACTGGCATTGGAACGGTACTGGAATCATCATTCATAATGAGAAGTATTCTATGCATTCAGAGCGAAGAATGGAGCCTTTGCGTATCATGCAATTATGAAGATTCGTATCTATATATATAGCTTTATAATTGCCCTGCTTACAAGTTGTGGCTCAATGGGACCAAAATCGATTCGTGCTGGGCGAATGGAGTACAACTTAGCCCTTGGACAAAGCGATTCTGAACAACTACTGTTGAATATTGTCAAAATGCGCTTCCTTGACCGCGCCGTCTTTTTGAACGTTACTTCGATGACTTCGAATCTGTCGTTTCAAAGTGAAATCTCTACGACGACGACTGGCATTTTTGACTCTGTTGCTTTTCCCACAAGCGCAAACCCATCTTTCACTTGGAAAGACAATCCCACAATCACGTACGAAGAACTGACTGGCGTTGAGTACGTCACGCAAATGCTCTCACCCATTCCGGTAGATACTATTGTTCTGTTGCTGCAAAGTTGGCCTGCTAGTATGGTGCTTCCTTTAGCGCTCAATGAAATCAATGATGTAAATAATGATTGGAATCCCATCAACCCAACTATTAGTTCAACAGCTAGTGTGCAACATAAAAAATTTAATGAGATAACTGAAGCAATTCAATTTCTGGATGCTCAACGAACCCTCGAATGGTCCGTTATACGCACAGATGCAGAAAACACCCATGCGATAGAAACTGCTATTCTTCTCAATAATCACCCGGGCGACAAAACTGAAGAGACAATTGCTTTATTGCTTTCTAGCCTTGGCCTTGCAAAGTCTAAAGAAGGCAACACTAAATTTTCTATCGAATATGGGCTTGAAGCAAAAGATGATAGCACTCTCGTACTTGGCACACGTTCGATGCAAGATATTTTAACATATGCATCGCTAGATATAGATATACCGTCTGAACTCGCCGATCAAGCCCTTATAAATACGCATCCAAAAGATGCAGAAGTGGAAGATAAATTACTCCATATTCGGACAAGTTTGTACAGACCAAGAAATGCTTCAGTGGCTGTTGAATACCATGGCGCTTGGTTTTATGTGCAAGCAGATGACTTGCAATCAAAAGCAACCTTCCTTCTTATACAAATGTTGATGGGTATGCAATCTGGCGCTTCAAGCTCTGGTGCACCTGTCCTTACCATCCCAATATCGAGTTAATACTATGAACATAGCACTTACAGGAGCATCGGGTTTCATCGGTTCAGTAGTTGCCAAACTTGCAGCAAAACACGGCCATGCCATCAAAGCACTCGTGCGTAAAACGAGTAAACGCGAACACATTGAACAATACGTCGATGAATTTGTTGTTGGAAACCATGACGACGAAAATGCAATTGCATTGTTACTAGATGGCACAGACGTCGTCATTCACGATAGTTTTGATTGGAGTCACCTGAAAGATGGCAACACGTTTGAACACTTGCAAAGCAACCTTCTAGGTTCAATCAATCTACTTGGCGCAAGCAAAGATCGTCACTTTATCTATATGAGCAGCATTGCGGTGCATCATCATATGCATGATAACTGGAACGGCTCAATCGACAGCACGCACCCCACTAGGCCGGGCTCCTTGTATGGAGCATGCAAAGCTTCTATTGAAGCGCATATGTGGGCAGCAAATGCAAGTCGCAGCCAACGCGTCACTGCAATGCGTCCATGCGCTGTGTATGGAATTGACCCAAGCTTGAAGCGTAGCATCGGCTACCCAATAGTTCGTGCTATACAAGAAGGCAAAGCATTTACCAAACTAGGCGGAGGGAAATTCGTCCACGTTGATGATGTTGCTAGCGCTACAATCGCAGCTATAGGGAATGAATCTGCCTCACCCTCCGTGTACAACCTTGTTGATTGTTACGCTCGTTGGGCTGACTGGGCTGCAATTGCCTCGAAAGAACTGGGAATAGAATCAGATATTGACTTTTCAAGTCCTGAGCAACCCAAAAATAGTTTCGACATTTCTACTGTTGAAAATGAATTAGGCGTTTCGATGAATCGCGGGATTGACGGCATTCGTACACAAATACAGGACATCCTTCATGCCTCAAAATAAAACAATCGTCGCGCTTGTCTCTATGTTCTTTGGCGCAAAACTCAAAGGACTCTGCGAACAAGCTGGGTACGAGTACAAAGGAGCGATAGGCCCCGCCGGAACATTGAAGCGTATTACTGAATTCTCCCCCGCAATCGTCCTCCTTGATTTAGGCAAAGAAGATATTGATGTTCCAGCAACTGTCGCTTCAATTAAAAATGCAACAAAAGCCCCAATTATCGCATTTTGTGGACACGTAGCTACCAAAGAGTTGCAGGAAGCCCGTGATTGCGGATGCGATGTTGTTACTACAAACGGAGCAATAACCGGCTCGTTCGAAACTTTAATTCAACAAGCACTTACTTCGTAAGAGTTGCAATTCCCCACTCTGCTAGCACGCCACCAGTACCAGTAATAATCATCTGAATTGAAATGCAAATAAGGATGAATCCCATGATTTTGGTAATTGCCGTCATGCCTGTTTCACCAAGAATATTAGCGACCACACTTGATTCTCTAAAACAGATCCAGATTACAAAACATGCAGCGGCAATGGCTGCAGTGATAGCTGCGTAATCAATTATTTGCATGTTGGCTTTATTCGCAACGGACAATACTACTGCCAAACCTCCTGGACCAGCAACCATGGGCATCGCAAGCGGACAAAATGAAACATCTTCCATTTGCACTACTTCTTCATGTTCTTCTTTAGATGCAGCATGGTCTTTCTTCCCCGCCATGAGCCCAAAGCCAATTTTGGCAATGATGATTCCACCACCAATTTGAATGCCATCGATGGTAATACCGAAAAAATCGAGAATATACTTTCCGCCGACGAAAAATACAAACAGGAGCGCAAAGGAATACAACGCAGCTCTGAATGCTTGCTGTTTCTTGAACTTTTCAGAGTCACCCTTTGTTATAGATACAAATACGCCTAGATTCCCTAGAGGATTCGTAATAACAAATAGTGCCGCGAAAACTACTCCGAATTCTTGTATTGGTGACATGCGTACATGGTATACAATTCCCTATTCATGCAACAGAATAATTCTAGTAAATTCCGCTTTAACCGTTTTAAAAAACAGTTAAAAGCATCGGTCAAAACCGGTGATGTCACATCGATCAGTTCTGGACGAACGACTTCCGAACGTACGCGTTCTTTTAGAGAATTGCTCACGCAGTTTTTTTCCATCATCGGAAAACAACGCAAAGATATATTCTCAGCGCTTGCCTTACTCACTATTGGTTCACTCGTAGGACTTATTCCGCCAGCAGCGACGAAAATCGTATTCGATAATATTCTAGGGGACCAACTATTGCCCGCTGCTGTTACAGATAGATTCCCTTCACTCGAAAATAAGATGACTCTGCTTGGAGCAATCGCAATTGGGACTGTCTTGCTTGCATTAATCTCACTTGCATTTAGTGTACGTAGTCGCTGGATAGCAACAAAATCTACTAAACGTATTCAAGTTGACTTGCGTAGAAGAGCATTTATGCATGCATCCTCACTGCCATTGCATCGGGTGCATCAACTTCGTTCTGGTGGCGCTGCATCCCTTGTCCGAGAAGACGCAGGCGCAATAGGCGAGTTAGTCTTTGGGCTTTGTTACAACCCATGGAAAGCGATTATTCAATTACTTGGAATTCTCGCCATTCTTCTTTTTGTTGACTGGCGATTACTTCTGTTTTCAATTGTACTTTTTCCAATTGTATTTCTAACCCATCGAACCTGGATTAGTAGAATCCGCCCACTTTGGAGAAGCATCCGAGGCACCCGCCAACATTGCGATGCAATGGTAACTGAATCATTCGCTGGCGCTAGAGTTGTTCGCAGTTTCTCTCGCCAGCGTACTGAGGCATCGAATTGGATCCGCTCAAACCACCTGCTGGTTCGGAAAGAATTACTTGCTTGGTGGCTGTCGCGAGGTATAGATATCGCTTGGTCAATTCTCATACCTCTCGCGACAGCAGCACTGCTATGGTTTGGTGGCTGGCAAGTCTTGCATGATAGAGAACTGATAGCAACGGGCGAGTTAACGGCAGCTGAAGCTATTACTGCAGGTGATTTGGTCATGTTCCTTGCTTACCTAGCAATGCTCATGGGACCACTTGCAACACTTGCAGAAAGTGCAACACAATTACAAAACTCATTGGCCGCCCTTGATCGGGTTCTTGATTTATTCAAAGAGCAAACGGAACAAGAAGAACACAAGGGCGGAAACTTTGTAAGCAACACAACTTCAGAAGGTGCAATATCTTTTGAACATGTCTCATTCGTCTACCCTGGAAGTAATGAGGAAGTCATCACTGATATTTCTTTTGAAGCACCTGCAGGAAAAACTATCGCTTTGGTTGGACCCAGTGGTTCGGGCAAAACAACACTCTGTAATTTGGTCGCTGCGTTTTACAATTGCAGCGAGGGCAATATTTTAGTAGACGGCACCAAATTGCAAGATATAAATATAGATTCCTATAGAACGCTTCTAGGTATTGTGGAACAAGATATCTTCTTGTTTGAAGGGACAATAGCAAGTAACATTTCGTACGGAAGGCGCGGCGCAAACGCAGAAGAAATTCAACTTGCTGCGAAACATGCTGCTGCGCACGATTTTATCTCTGGATTCACAAACGGATACGAAACAGAGATTGGCGAACGAGGCGTAAAATTAAGCGGTGGTCAACGGCAACGCATAGCAATTGCTCGCGCACTCTTGGCGGACCCGAAAATTCTAATTTTAGACGAAGCTACCAGCAATTTAGATACGGAATCCGAACGGCTCATTCAACAAAGTTTGTCAAAACTGCTAGAAAACAGGACTAGTTTCGTTATTGCACACCGCTTAAGTACCATTCGTGATGCCGACACAATTCTTGTTCTTGATAACGGTAAAATAATCGAATCTGGAACGCACGATGAACTCATGGAACGAAGTGAACGATATCACGACATGGTGTTGCTACAAACGCACCCACAATCTTAATTCCACACAATTAATCAGCGCTGTACTGCGCTGAACCGAATCCGAGTATCGGCCAAAAGATAAATGGCAAGAATATTAATCCCAACGTAGTACCAACACCCCTGTTGAATCGTTTTGATATGTTATTCAATATAATGATAATGATAATGATATTCACTATAGGAATAAAACAAAGAATTGCCCACCATATTGGTCTACCTGCCATAAGTGCAAAAATGAATATCTGAACAACTGGAATACAAGCAAGGATGCCGACTTGGTTCGCTTTGTTTGCAGTTTTCCACAATCCAGCCCATGCGATTAGTTGAAGTGCAAAAGCTATGATGAGCACTATTAAAAATCCACCTGTAAGTATCGCAATTTCTCCAGCGCCTAAATCTACTGCAGGGGGTGTGTTTGTTGTTACTGCTGCTAACATCCGCAAGCTCCTTCTTCGGCAGTCTCTGCCAACTTAAATATCTGTCAAAGGACATCAACATCGATGTTCTATATTGATTATATATAAATACATGCCTTGCATAAATCGTTATTTCCTAATTTATTGAGTAGAGAATCCAATCTTACACTAATCTAACTCTCTTCCACTTGCATACATCAGGTGCGTATCGCCAAACCCGATAAAAGAATCTCCTCAGTTCGCAGGCTATGCGCCTGCGAACTCCTTCATCATCTTGACCAACACTTTGCAGTCAGGGATTTGTTTCACAGGCCGAGCTTTACAAACGCAGGAACGCTATTATTCCTCTTTTTTGTTTTGTTTTTAGTTATTCAGCCGAACATTGTACAAAGTGCAAAAGTGCCCGCATTACGTTAGAATACGGGTCTCTACCCACCTGGAGCACGAATTATGATTATTGGCGTACCGAAAGAAATACATACCGGCGAACGAAGAGTCGCCATAGTCCCAAGTGGCGTGACAGCGCTTCGCGAAATGGGCTTTAATGTACTTGTCGAATCTTGTGCTGGAGATAACGCAGATTACGCAAACGCTAAGTACGAAGAAGTTGGGGCAACAATAGCTAAAGACGCAAATGAAGTTTGGTCAAATTGCGATCTTATTGTAAAAGTGCGCGAACCAATGGAAAGTGAAATCGACAAAATGAACGTCGACTCCACTCTCATCTCTTTTTTCTGGCCTGCAAAAAACGAGTCTCTACTTAAAAAAATAACGACTAAACATGCAACTGTCCTTGCAATGGACTGCATTCCTCGAATATCACGTGCGCAAAAAATGGACGCACTTAGTTCGATGGCTAATATTGCTGGGTATCGTGCTGTCATTGAAGCGGCTAACGAATTCCCCCACTTCTTTACTGGTCAAATTACAGCCGCTGGAAAAATAAATCCTGCGAAAGTATTAATTATCGGTGGAGGGGTCGCTGGCCTTGCCGCCTTAGGCGCCGCAAAAAGCCTAGGTGCAATTGTTCGTGCATTTGATACACGCTTAGCTGTGCGAGAGCAAGTAGAAAGTTTAGGCGGAGAATTTCTTGAACTTGATTTCCCAGATGAAGATGGCGAAGGTGGCGGCGGATACGCTAAAACTATGAGCGATGAATTCATCCAAGCAGAGATGAAATTGTTTGCAAAACAAGCAATCGAAGTCGACATCATTATTACGACTGCACTTATTCCTGGAAAAGAGGCACCGAAGTTAATTACTGCGGGTATGGTTGAAAGCATGCGAGAAGGTTCTGTCATTGTTGACCTTGCAGCCGAGCAAGGGGGCAACTGTGCGCTCACTAAACCAAATGAGAAGGTAGTCCACCAAGGCGTCACTATTCTTGGATACACTGATTTGCCAAGCAGAATGGCTGCACTTTCGAGCCGTTTGTACAGCGCAGGAATCGTTCATCTTATCGATGAAATGGGTGGCAAAGATGCGTACAACATTGACCTTGAAAATGAAGTTATTCGTGGTGCGCTCGTCACGCAAGATGGAACCATCACATGGCCACCTCCAAAACCCAAAAATCCTGGACCTACATATTCAGCAGATTCTGGCAAACGTCCTGAAAAAGAATCAGCCTCTGTTGCAGATTCAAAAGAAAACGAAAAATCCTGCCCATTCCTTAAGATAAGCAAAATCGTCGTCATGCTCGCTGTTGCAGTTGGCATTTACATCGCAGGTAGTAGTCTGCCTGAACAAGATGAGTTTGTGCAACGATTTATCGACCAACTTACTGTGTTTGTTCTTGCTTGCTTCGTAGGGTGGCAAGTCATATGGAATGTTAAACCCGCATTACATACGCCGTTAATGAGTGTGACGAATGCCATTTCTGGCATCATCATCATTGGTGGTATCCTTCAAATTTCCCGTCCTGAAATCGACGCAAGCGTAATCTTAGGTGCCGTCGCAATTCTCTTAGCTGCCATCAATGTTGTTGGCGGATTCCTTGTAACCAACCGCATGCTTGCGATGTTTAGGCAGTAATCCATGTCAGATAATGTAGTCATCATTTGTTATATCATCGCTGCCATCCTCTTTATTCTGAGTTTGGGCGGGCTGTCCAATCAGGAAAGCGCACGGCGCGGTAACTGGTTTGGAATTATTGGCATGCTCCTTGCACTAGTTGCAGTTACAGCAAGTAAAGAAGTAACCGCGTACGGACTTCTTGCGATTTCGATTTTTCCAGCAGTTGTTATTGGGGGATTCCTTGCAGCAAGAGTGAAGATGACCGAAATGCCTGAACTCGTTGCTATTTTGCATAGTTTTGTAGGTGCAGCAGCTGTTCTTGTAGGATTAAGTTTACAACAAGATTCGACAGCAGTGCACCACGCAGGAATAGCAGGAACTATTCACAACATCGAAATCTTTGTTGGCGTTTGCATTGGTGCCATTACCTTTACTGGATCAATTGTTGCTTTTGCAAAACTTCGCGGTAGCATTTCTGGCTCACCGCTTTTACTGCCTGCAAGACATCTCCTAAACCTTGTTATTGTTGTAGCAACAATTTGGCTAGGGATGGAGTTTGTTTCTCATGGTGTTATAGAAAACCCATTAGTACCACTTCTTATAGCCATGGTACTTACAGGGATTCTTGGAATTCATCTAGTCATGGCAATCGGCGGCGCTGACATGCCCGTCGTTGTTTCTATGCTGAACAGTTATTCAGGTTGGGCAGCAGCTGCAGCGGGCTTCATGCTCGGAAATAACTTACTCATCATAGTCGGAGCACTCGTTGGTTCAAGCGGTTTAATCCTCAGTTTGTTTATGTGTCGAGGCATGAACCGCTCACTTATCAGTGTTATCCTTGGCGGTTTCGGCACTGGGGATGGCGGAGGTGGCGGCGCAGTACAAACACCAGAAGGCGACATTACTGCAATCGAAGCAGGCGCAACTGCGCAATTGTTGAACGAAGCTAAAAGCGTCATCATCGTGCCGGGCTACGGTATGGCTGTTGCCCAAGCGCAACATACCATTGCAACTATTACAAAAAAGTTACGCGCAAACGGTACAAAAGTATTGTTTGCAATTCACCCAGTTGCTGGGAGACTTCCTGGCCACATGAACGTTTTACTTGCTGAAGCAAATATCCCCTATGACATTGTTCTTGAGTTAGATGAAATTAACGCTGACTTCGCTTCAACAGACGTTGTGCTAGTCATTGGCGCAAACGACATTGTGAACCCAAGTGCACTCGATGATCCAAACAGTCCAATAGCGGGCATGCCCGTTCTTGAAGTGTGGAATGCGAAGGATGTCATCGTCATGAAGCGTTCTATGGGAACAGGCTACGCAGGTGTGCAAAACCCACTATTCTTCAACGACAATACATCCATGCTCTTCGGTGATGCTGGAGAAAATGTCGACGCAATTCTTGCAGACATGTAAAACCCCGGGTATCCTTTCCTATATGAAAATATTCGTTGCAACAATTTTGCTACTGTGCTCTATCGTGCAAGGCCAACAAACTCCCTTGCGCCTAGAGTTCGGTGTGTACCCATCTGACAGGGTAGCAATTATGTATCGAAAGTTCTCACCTGTGTTAGATGCAATACGCGTACCGATAGAAAATATCCTTCAGCGTGAAGTCGATATTCATATGACGATTTTCCAAGATTACGATTCCGGCATAAAAGCACTTGCCAATGGCGATGTCGACTTTGTACGCTTCGGCCCATCTTCATTCATCCTTGCAGAACAATTGAATCCAGAAGTGCAACTTCTTGCGATGGAACTACGAAAGGGTTTAAAACGGTTTAATGGTGTAATCATTGCTCGCAAAGATTCAGGAATTAAAACCGTACAAGATTTACATGGAAGATCATTTGCTTTCGGTGATCAAAATTCCACAATCGGCACTTTTCTTGCGCAAGCGATGCTCGTTGAACATGGTATTCAAGAAGCAGAATTAGCGAGCCATGAGTATCTTGGTCGACATGACAAGGTTGCGAAAGCGATTATCATGGGAACGCACGATGCGGGTGCTTTAAAATCCTCGACGTATAAAACGCTCTGCAATCCAAAAGACATCATTATTGTAAAAGCGTTTTCAAATGTCACCAAGCCTTGGGTAGCCAGAAGCGAGCTTTCTAAAGAAATCTGCGCTGCAATTACTGCTTCCTTACTCGCACTTGAAAGCGAAGAAGCACTTAGAGAACTTGGCTGTTCTGGTTTTGCAGAAGCTTCGCCCGACGAGTACGACCTTGTACGAGTAGGCATGGAAAAAGCTATTTCGTTTTACCCTATACCGGAAGAAGAACCTGAAAATTAACGTTTGATTGCTTTTGTAATCGTGCACACACCGAACGTTAGCGATTTTTGTTCAATGTCTGCAAAGCCTGCTTGCGATATTTGATTCGCTAGCTCTGCGGGCTCTGTAAACGTTTCTACGCTTTTGGGTAGATATTTATACGCCCCACTTTGGTCACGCGAAATACACGTCGCGGTAATTGGCATAATTCGTTTGGTGTACACACCATTGAAAAATGAGACGACTGGATTTTTAGGTTTTGAAAACTCCAACACAATCAAGCGTCCGCCTGGGCGCAATATTCGAAAAAATTCTGCAAAAGCAAGTTCTGGCTTCTGCACATTCCGAATTCCGAACGCAATCGAGACAATATTTGCACTTTTGTCTGGTAACTCAAGGTCCATCGCATCACCTTGCACATATGGAATTGTAAGCCCCTCTTTGGTTGCTTTGACTACTGCTACATCGAGCATCGCTTGCGTAAAATCAACCCCTAAAACACTGCTAGCGCCAGCTTTAGAGAATGCCATCGCCAAATCGCCTGTGCCACAAGCCACATCAACAACGTCATCTGAAGTGGTCATAGAGGCCATTTTGACTGCTTGTTTGCGCCATGCTTGGTCTCTCCACATGGAATGAACTCGGTTATTCAGATCATAACTTTCAGCAATCGAGGTGAACATCTCTTCGACTTTACGAGCCTTATCCTGCTGGTCGTGTGGGTTAGAAGAAAGCTCTTGCTCGCTCCAACCCGCCACACCTTCGGGCAGTTTATCTGAAGGTTTCATTGCTCCATGATACCTTCAATGCGTCTGCAAGAGGTGTATCGGTGTTACAATAGCAAAGCATTGGAGAACGTATGATTATTGACTGCCACACAAGGTTATGGTCTGACACTAGACAACTAGGCGATGCAACTGCAAAGAGATTAGCAGGCGGGCCACCCAAGTATTGGGCTGAACCATGCGGGGACGCTGCTGCACATGGCAGAGCAATGTCTTGCGTTGACGCTTCTCTTGTCCTCGGTCACCGAGCAGAACTCGTTGGAGCGCATGTTCCAAATGAACTCATTGCGGACTTCGTGAGTCGTGACCCTGAACACCGAATCGGAATTGCTGGAATCGACCCACTTGCTGAAACGGTGGATCAAGATTTTGCAATGGCGATGAATCTTGGGTTCGCTGGAATTACAGTAAGCCCATCGCTTGCTGGCTTTCACCCAACGCATTCGTCAGCGATGAAAATTTACGAAAGTTGCTGCCAGCATAGTCTTCCAGTTATCGTAGCAATGCCTCAACCAATTCCTGCTGACGCTGTGCTCGAGTTTGCTCGTCCAATTCATTGGGATGAAGTAGCTCGCACGTACCCTGAATTACGAATTATGTTTACGCAAATCGGATATCCCTGGATTGATGAACTTCTTGTTCTAGCTGGAAAACACGAAAACGTGTTCGCTGAAGTTTCAGGCGTTGCAACACGACCATGGCAAATATACAACGCGTTGTCTACCGCTTGGAGCCTTGATGTAATCGACCGATTGCTCTTTGGTTCTGGTTTTCCACTTTCCACTCCTCAACTTGCAATTGAATCGTTGTACAACGTGAATGCTTCCATTAAAGGGACCCCGCTTCCTTCCATTCCTAGATCAAAAGTAAAAGGCATAGTCGAGCGTAATGCATTCGAATGCCTTGGAATACGTCACTCGCTCGCGGGCAGTACGCCATCGAACTCTACTTCGAGAAAAGAAATTCCAACAAATGATGCTTCGTAATCTATTATTGCTTATGTTTCTTTGCGTAGCTTCGTGCAGCCCTGAAAGCATAACGTCACACTCTAGTTCGCTAAAAGTGCATTCTATGGCGCAAGACCATTCGGTCTTGACTCCTCGTTGTACTACAGTAGTTTGTACAGAAGGCTTTGCAAACGAAGGCGATGTTTGGTTGACAGACATTCCTTTAGAGCAACTTACTTCTGGTACGTTTACAAGCGGGCAAATCATTCACCTGCAAGTATTGTGGACACCCGTTGCTGGAAAGACGCCGCTAGTTCCTACATCAACAAACTTAGCAATCGAATATATTATTGTTTCAAATGGTGAAGTGGGCGTGTACGGCGGTGGTGGATTTGGTTGGCTTTCAGGCACACCAGAAACTGGGATGCATGTAAAAATAGAAGATGCAACAGTTGCAATTGAAGCACAAGCCAACGGCTTTACTGATTTACTTACCCCAGCAACTCTAGTTGGAACAGTGAGCAGTGTGCCTGATTCGACAATTGCAAGACAAATCGCAACAGCTGCAGAACTGCTTCGCTAGGTACATATTCAATTGAACGAAGATTACTTCGTGGTGATATCGCCAATGCGTACTTTTAAATAGCGTTGACGGTGACCAGTTTTTCGGCGGTAGCCTTTACGACGCTTAAACTTAATGATGTCAAGTTTTTCGCCTTTGATTTCTTCAAGTACTTCAACAGCAACTGAAGCGCCTTCAACATATGGAGTGCCGATTGTTGGCTCGCCATCGCCACTAATCATAAGAACATTATCAAGGGTGATTGCATCACCTTCAACGTCGCGCAAATCAACGTTAAATACGTCGCCTGTGCTGAGTTTAATTTGTGTTCCACTGTCTTCTACGATTGCGTACATATTGGGCTCCTATCCTTTATGGGGAACGAAGCATTATATCAGAATTTTTCTGCTCAGCAAAGCCCTTGAAGGCGTTCGACAGCCTTTTTTAGTGTTTCTACGCCCTTGCAGAAGGCAAATCTGACCAATCCCTGGCCATCGGTGCTTTGTTTGTAGAACGCCGTTGGTGGAATGCCCACCACGCCGCAAGATGTGACGAGGTGATGGCAAAAGGAAACGTCGTCAGAAAAGCCAAATGGAGTGTGGTCTGCAAGTACAAAATACGTCCCTTCAGGGCTGTGTACATTAAAGCCTACACTTCGAAGTCCGTCGACTATCAAATCTCGTCGCTCTGTGTATTGAGCAGTGTATTCAGTGAAATACGATTCAGGCGAACGCAGAGCTGTCGCTGCTGCTACTTGCAAGGGAGTTGCAGGGCAGAACGTCATGAATTGGTGCGCGCATCGAATTGCTTCTGTGAATTTTTGAGGTGCAATAGACCACCCGATTTTCCACCCCGTTACTGAAAAAACTTTGCCAAGCGAACGCAATGTAATTGTGCGCTCTTTCATTCCTGGCAAAGTAGCTATTGGAATGTGCGTTCCAGTAAGGACGAGCTTGTTATATACCTCGTCACTTAACACAATTGCGTTGTGCTTCGTTGCTAGTTCTGCGATAAGTTCTAGTTCTGACTTGTTAAATACTCTACCGGTAGGATTGTGTGGCGAATTCACGATGATCATTTTTGTTTTGTCGCTGAACGCTTCCCGTAACTCTTCTTCAATTAGAGTGAACTCAGGCGCGTGGAGTGTGACGATTTTCGGCACAGCCCCTGCCATGGAAAGGCACGCAAGGTAAGAATCATAGAATGGTTCAATGACTATGACTTCGTCGCCTGGATTAACAAGACCAAGGATTACCGCTGCGATTGTTTCTGTGCTTCCACAAGTAACGGTGACTTCGTCCATTGCGTTCGTGGGAAGTTCAAACGTCTCTGCGATCGCTTCGACCAACAGAGGGTGCCCTGCTGATCGCGAATATTGATTTTCACCGTCGCGGATTGCTTTAATTGCTGCTTCTTTTACAAAATCTGGCGCGTCAAAATCGGGAAACCCTTGCCCAAGATTGATTGCATTGTGTTCAGTTGCTAGCCTGCTCCAGGTTGCAAATACAGTTTCTCCAAAATGCTCTAATCGTTTTGCTGTTGCCATCTGCACATCATAAGTAAATTTTTCGTAATATTCGTCTTCGCTACATCAAAACTGGCCAAGCCAAGCAGTATTACGCGATAATACAAAATCATGAAATTGGCATTTGTTATTATTTTCCCCTTATGTATTATTGGCGTCTTTACTTTTCTAGTAATGAATGACCAAGGTGCCCAAAACGAATTGCGTCAAGAACTTTCTAGTACACAACGGCAAGCTATTGAGCAACTTGGCCCTCTGGTGCCTGATTATATGACGATTCAATCCTATAGAAGTAACGCTGAAATGATGCGGTCGATGGATATCCTTTTTAGAGCGCAATGCGCAAGTTGCCACGCCCCGCTTGGTACTGGGCAGGCGGGACCTAATTTATGCGATGAGTACTACCTTATCGTTGATAATATTCCAGACTTGTATACGTCAATTGCTGATGGAAGCATCAGCAAAGGGATGGTTCCCTTCAGAGGAATCCTTACAGATAACGAACTTATATTAATGGCTTCGTATGTTGCAAACTTGCGCGGTTCTGCGAAATCTGGCAAAGTTCCAGAAGGCAAAATTATCGCGCCTTGGCCCAAAAAGTAATACGCTACGAGTTACTTACTTTCGAGAAGAATAATAGCATTACCAGGGGCGGGGCATACATATTGGCACACGCCGCAACCAGTACAAATATCATCGTGGATCACGGGCTTACCCGCTTCCATTGTCAGTGCATTCTCAACTGGGCAATGTTCTGCACAAACAGTGCATACTGTTCCATTAAACGCCAAACAAGCAACAGTATCCACCTTGGCAAGCGCCATCGCAACCGGAGCATCAAAGCGAAGCACGCCGGCTTCGCAAGCTGGCACGCATGGCAAATCATCGCACATCAAACATGGCTGTGATTCAGGATCAATGATTGGAAAACCAGCGAGTTGCCCTTCGCTTTCAGGTGCCCTATAAATTGCGTGAGGAGGACACGCTTGTATGCATGCATCGCATTTTGTGCAACCCGCAACAAATTCAGATTCTGGAACTGCATGCGGGGGACGATGTTGAAATGGTTTCCCACGAGCAGCACCGCCAGACGCAGGTCTAATTTGAAAGGCAGGTTCTTCTTCGCCTTCTAGTTCAATCTCTCGCAACCCACGTTCGCGAATGTTCTTGAACCATTCGCCTCGTAGTAATCCCCTTCTTGAAATGTTATTATCTTTGTTACTCATTCAAAGCTCATTACCTTTTACACACTAGAAGAACTGCTCGCATTTCGCCCTTCAGTGTACAGCAGAGATGCATACAGTGGGTATGATGGATAGCAATGGCATGGATTGACTGGACAATTGTGGGCTTGTACATCGCTTCTGCGATTGGAATCGGCGCTTGGTTTACCCGTAAGGCAAGCCAAGGCACGAGCGACTTCTTTGTCGCGGGGCGCTCACTTGGGTGGTTCGTAGCGGGAACATCGATTGTTGCAACAACATTTGCAGCAGATACCCCTGTTTTCGTTTCTGCGATGAGCCGGACTGATGGCATCGCTGCTAACTGGTTTTGGTGGAGTGTACTTATTGGGCAAGTTGCAACTGCTACAATTTTCGCTCGGCTTTGGCGAAGAAGTGAAGTCATTACAGACGTTGAGTTTGTACAACTGCGGTACGGTTCTGGACCAATAACGACTGTTCTGCGAATTTTCAAATCGTTCTTCCAAGGCGTAGGTATCAACTGCGTCATCATGGCCGCTGTTACGTTGGCAATGGTAAAAATTACAACCGTCTTGCTTGGCATTGACCCACAACACACTTGGATAGTCTTGTTGGTGCTTGGCTTAGTTGGTCTTTTGTACTCTGCGATGTCAGGTTTGTACGGAGTTGTCTATACCGATATCGTGCAATTTTCTCTCGCGATGGTTGGCTCCATAGGGCTTGCCATTATTGCCTATATAGACGCTTCAAGTGGCGACGGACTCATGTCGAAGCTTACTACAGCCACGGAATTTAAACCAGAACTTCTTCAATTTTTCCCCCGCTACGATGAGATCAGTTGGCCCTTGTTTACGTTTATTGTGTACATCATGGTTTTATGGTGGGCTTCAGCACCTGGCAAAGGGTATTCGGTGCAACGATTGCTTGCTACGAAATCTGAACGCGATGCAAAACTTGCGTTCCTTTGGTATGCGTTCTTGCATTATGTCATGCGACCATGGCCATGGATCGTCGTTGGCATTTTGTCGTTAATTTACTTCCCAACCGTAGACGACCCCGAACATGTCTTCCCGCTCATGATTGACCATTTTCTACCGACTGGTTTAAAAGGAATTATGGTCGCTGCAATGCTTGCTGCGTTTATGAGCACAATTGACACGCACCTGAACTGGGGCGCTTCGTATTTAGTAAACGATGTGTACCAACCATATATGGTGAAGAACGCCACGCCAAATCATTATGTTTGGATAGCACGGTTCGTAATGGTTTTCATAATGGCTGGAGCGATTATTGCAACAACATTAATTCCAGACATACTTAGTGCCTTTAAGTTTATCGGAGTCTTCTTCGCTGGAATTGGCACGGTCATGATTGCGCGCTGGTTTTGGTGGCGAGTCAATGCACAAACTGAACTTGCTTCGCTTATTGCGACAGTGCTCGTCGGTACATTAGTACTTGTGTTTGTACCAAACCTTGAAATTGATGGCGAAGCAGTCGACCGCTTTGGCCTTCGCATTTTGATTACCACATTTGGAGTTGCAGCCATTTGGATTCCAGTAGCTTTATTCAGTTCTACAGAGCCGAGCAAGGCAGCAATTGCATTCCATAACAAAATGCAAATCGGCGGCATCGGCTGGAATAAAATCTCGCCCGTTCATTCAGCATTAAAAGTTGGCCTTTACGAATGGGTTCTTGTCATGTCACTTCTCTTATGCATTTTACTGGGCACTGGAAAATTGCTGTTTCATGAATGGCTAGTGGGCGGAATACTAATGAGTGTTGCAGCACTGCTTGTGATTCCATTTATGAAGTTGCTTAAACGAGCAAGGCAATCGTAACTACATCTTACTCGCAAGGTCCCCAAGCGTTGATAAGTAGTAGTAAATCTGTAACGTTTACAACTGAATCATCATTTACATCTGCGCTGCATCCACCGCATGCTCCCCATGCATCGATGATTTCAAGCAAATCAGCTATCCCAACCGTGTTGTCGCCATTTATATCAGCAGGACACTGGGCTTCTTCTATTTGTACAGCCCAACTTACTAGTTGTTTCATGACTGCATTCCGTTCAACTTCATCACGCACCCAATCCGTTGGGTCTACAACAGTCACTTTCAATGAATGTGTGCCCGGTAAAAGGTTCAAATCAGCTACTTGAAGATTTGTAGTTCCATCAAGTGGCAACAACACATCGTCAACGTACCAGTAGATTTCAAGCGCATGTCCAACGTCGATAGGTGTTATATATACATCGGATTCTCCATTCAGAACACCGTGTGGAGTGTGGTCATCAAGGGGGTCAACTATGCGGTACATTTCAATAATAAATGCTTCTGCCGACGGTTGATTAAATGGACGATTCAGTGAGCGCATCATTGAGTTGTTCGAGGGTCGATAAATCCCATACGTCGAATAATTACATCCTTCGAAAGTGTTGCACGTTCCATCCCAAGGCCCGCTCGATTCCCCTAGCCAATTGGCCCACTTCGTCTCGCTTGCTTCCATTTCGCTAGCGTTGTAAATTGAAGCATTGCGGGCTGTTAATTCTGGTCCACTATATGTTTCGTCACCACCGTATGTATATTCATCTGCCAGGTTTGCAAGGCTATGTCCTATTTCGTGAATTGCCACATCAGTAGCAGAACTATTTGCTCCTGCGAAAGTTCCTATATCAGCCCATGAATATCCTGCACCACCGTACATAGATGAATTTGCCACTGCTAAAATAGCGTCGGTACTCGGCACGTTGTTTGCGTATCCCCAAGCAAGCGAGGTATCAACACACAATAACCGTTCAATGCCGCTGCACCAAAACTTCATGTTCATCGCAGTGTCCCTAGTAATCCCTTCAACTGGATCATTATCGACACCCGTTTCATTAGATACAACATCGACACGGTGCACATTAAACAATGGCAAATACGATTGCAATGGTTCAATTCCAAAAAAAGCAACCATCGCATTGTCAACATGATTCTCATAATCACCTAAGTCTTCTGCTCTGTACCCATCTCCAACAAACACCAAATCAATGCGATTCGCTGGTGGCCCGTTATCAACCAAAGTGGTAACGCCAGCAAAACCGCCACGCTCTATTTGATCTTTCGAGTCTGTAGGAAGGAACAAAAACCCACCATCGAACTGGCCTGATTTCGTCACAGTGTCCCAATACACTTTCTCGGTTTCTGGACGATTAATATCGCTAGCACCGAGCATTGCAATACTCAGGGTAGAAAGTGAACACGCAGCGATAACTTTATTGTTTTTCATATGCTGAAGCATACTCTAAAAGTGGGCAAAAGCAAGAAAAAATGGCCTGGTACAAGTACCAGGCCATATAACGGACAGGGCGGGATTCGAACCCGCGGTACCAGTATAACCAGTACGCCGGTTTAGCAAACCGGTGCCTTCAGCCGCTCGGCCACCTGTCCAGAGGGATTTCTGCCTACGTGACA
>JABJDN010000170.1 GCA_018665385.1 Phycisphaerae bacterium
TATTATTAATTGTTTTTTCATCCTTACAAGGATACAGCAAAAGCATCAAAAAACAAGAAAAACCACATGCTTTTGCATATGGTTTTAAACGGACAGGGCGGGATTCGAACCCGCGGTACCGGTATAACCAGTACGCCGGTTTAGCAAACCGGTGCCTTCAGCCGCTCGGCCACCTGTCCAGAGGGATTTCTGCCTAAGTGACAACAAAAGTGTCAACAGAAACTCGTTTCGTGAACGGGAAGTTTACCACAGATTCATGGAAGGAAAAAAGCAGAGGGTAGCTGTGGATGAGTGCCCTGCTATTACTTATTGCTGCAATTGCGCACTATGAAAGAGCCAATGGGCGAACACTAAAACGAAATAAATACACACTGTTTTTCAACAAAAGAAGTGCAAAAAACAACAATTTGTGAAACTTTTCATTGCTTTTGCCCGAAAAGAGGATAGTATTATCTTGTTTTAAGTGCCACGGAGATTGTATTAGGAAGTGAAAATGAAAAGAACTGCTGTTTATTGTGCCACCTTTGTAGTTACAACCATTGCATTTGCTGATGTCACCATCACAGGTACCATCATCGATGGAGCAAAAGGCACGCCTGTCGCAGGTGCCCTCGTCACCTTGCAAGCAACTTCTATTCGGACAACCACAAACAAAGCGGGGATATACTCATTGACAATACCCGGTGATTACGGGTCAATAATTGTCGGTGCAGGCAAGGGATATTTCAACTCCCCTACTACTTTCACTGGAACTCCAACTGGTTTGAACATAACCCTTGAACCAGTCCCGCAAGAAGATAACCCTTACTATTCGCTCCTAGACCCGAATTCGTGTGGCCTTTGTCACCCAAACCAAATAAGGGATTGGGAGGGTTCGCCGATGAATAATGCAGGTATCAATACTTGGGTGCATGATATTTATGCTGGCAATGGTTCGCCTGGAGGCATGGGCGGTTTTGTATACCTTCGCGATTCTGTCTGGGCGAAGTCAAACCCCGCTTCAGAATGCTCTTCCTGTCACCAGCCTGAATCTTGGATACCTGAACCATTCACTCCTCTTGAAGGACCTGATGATCCTGGCTACCCATCGGAACACGCAACACATGGTATCTCCTGCGACGTATGTCATAAAGTAGCAAACGTCGACGTCAATAAAATAAATTACCCAGGCATTTATCCTGGCGCTGTCACCTTCACAAAGCCACACTACGAACAAGTGCAATATGGCTTGCTCGGTGATGCTACGTACCACAACCAAATGATGGGACCTTCCTATCAACCACAATTAGCCGCTGAAGTATGCGGAACATGTCACCAAGATAAAAACGACCTGCACGAAGATGGCTTGTTCGATGGCATCATCTCTGAACCAACCTATATAGAGTGGCTTGAATCACCATATGGTGATCCAAACTCCAACATATATGCATCCTGCCTTGACTGCCATATGTTGCCAAACGATGCAACGAACTCATGCGAAGTTCTATACCCACCCCTTAATCGCGAACCCGGAACATTGCGATCCCACATGATTCTTGGTACAACTGCAATCTACCTTGATAATTCTGCAGAACTTCTTGTAGGTGCTGAAGTTGTTAATGGCGAGGTGCACGTTGAAGTCGACGTCTTTAATAGTGGCGTTGGTCATCACCTTCCAACTGGTGTAACCGTTCGAAACTGCATCTTGCTTGTTGAAGCATTTGATGACGAAGGCAACGCTCTTGAGTTTACCGGTGACCAAGTTGTGCACGCCCTTGGAGGCGTGGGTGATCCTGCAGAAGGATACTATGCTGACCAACCAGGCAAAATCTTTGCTAAATGCAACCACGGAAAAGATGGAACTGGTCCAACGTTCTTCACAGATGCAACAGGCATTATTTTTGACACTCGTATTCCAGCAATGAGCATTGACTCAACCGACTACTCCTTTGCACTTCCATTAGGTGGTGGCGATGTGAGTGTCAAAGCACGCCTAATTTATAGACGCGCCTTCCGTGCATTTGTTGATGCAAAACAATGGACAACTGACGGACATGGTAATCCCCTTGAAGATATTGAATCACCTCATTATGGACACCTCATGGAATTAGAAGAACTAATCGTTGAGGGAGCTATTGCGGGCGACATTACAGGCGACGGTCTCGTTAACGTATCTGACATCTTGTTGCTTATCAGTAACTGGGGAACGGACGGCCCGGGTGCAGACCTTGCCGCACCATTTGATGTAATAAACGTGAGTGACCTTCTGTTCATTATTGATTCTTGGGGATAACAATAGTTCTATCGCATAATCACTGTATGAATTAAAGTATGAAACTTGGCAATATAAGAACGGTCGCATTTACTGATATAGATGAAGGGAAACCGCGGCCCGATGGCACATTCATTCACCCTGTGCAGAAAAATGTGCTTCCATCACAAAATTACAATTAACTATTCAGAGCTCTTGTGAACAAAATATTGTTTTCAAGGTGTATGTGTTGGTGCATGTCTTTCTCAAGGACAGAAAGCCCATGCCAAAGAGCTAGCCAAGTATTACAAGCACCTTCAGGTGGGGTAAAGTCATTTGTAAGTTCGCGAAGTTTTTTTAATGATTCGCCAGCAGAATCATGTTCGGCTTCCATGACAGAAATAGGCCCAACTGCTGACACAAATTGACCTTTTGCAATCATTGGGAATAAAATTTGCTCTTCTTTTATCATGTGTTCAAGCAATTCGGTTTTCAACTCACTGAAAATTGTTTCTATTGCTTGAAGGCGAACAGGATCTTTTTCACCATGAACTTTGTTTACTTTGACAGCCATCATTTCAAGACGTGGGAGTTCCTCCTTTAATGATGCGTGGTACTTCGAAACGATATGTTGAATAAGGTCTGTAAGTAGAACATCGTTCCATTGAGTATCTTCTTCTTCGTTAGCCACCTCAGCATTGATTTCAGAAAGAATTTCGTGAACGTCAAGTCCGTGTTTTTCACATACTTTTTGGAGGGGAGCGCCACCGCCACAACAAAAGTCTATTTTGTGGCGAGCAAAAACCCGAGTCGAAAGAGGGAATTGTGAGGCTATTTCGCCTACTGGTGTTTCAATTTTAAGTGTCATGGAAGCTCCATATTTTTAAAGCAGACAAGAAGGTCTCATTATATGAACAACTCGATTCATGTCAATGCAAATATATTTTTAATATATTTATTTTATATAGTTACTAAACTATAAGGTACCAGAGTGGAAACAAGAAAATCCAAATCACATCGACGATGTGCCAGTACAGCCCACTACATTCAACTGCAGTGTAATGATTACGATTGAAATCACCCCGCTGTAATCGGTATATCAACCAGAGCATAATGAGCATTCCAACGAGAACGTGGATACCGTGCAGGCCTGTCATCAAAAAATATAAGCCAAAGAAGAGATGTGCATTAGCTGGGCGATTCTCATCGAGTTGTGGGCTTTGCGGACGTTTGTTTACCGCCAAACGCTGTGACTCAGATGCCCCCTCTGGGGCGAGACCACTTGGTGCCTGCATAGCATGAGGCATTGATGATCGCGGCAAGTCAGCGAGAAATTCAACTGGTTCATCAGGCTGAGAGATAACTGCGATCTCTTCATCAACAGATTCTTCACCATCTTCTGATGCATCTGCAGGCTTTTCTGCAATTGTGCTCGATTTGTTAATTTGCAATGTTCGCACGTACGCAACGATGTCATGGATACCAACATCCTTTAGCATAGGATTGCCACCTTTTGGTGGCATTTGTAATTGTGTCGTACTTGCAGGGTCGGCTGCAGTACGACCAACCTTAATAAACTCGACCAAGAATTCATCCGTGTTGTCGATGACAAACGGACTTTCATTTAATGCGATCCCTTGCCCTGCAACACCCTCGCCCGAAATTCCGTGACAAGAACGGCACGTTGCATTCCACAGCGCTTTGCCTTTTGTTACATCACCAACGAGTGCAACTGCACTGCCTTCATTGTTTGCAGAACTGTCATGTTCTACATCATAAAAAGCCAATCCACCAACTAAGTGGTCGTGAAACTTATGTTCATACTCCACTGATTTGATTGCCATAAAGATCGTTGCACATAAAAAGGTGACGACAAGACAAATACTTGCAGCTCGAATTCTTTCCCGCTGAACGTATGTAATCGCCATAGCCATCGTCAAACTACTTACTAAAAGGACAGCTGTGTTTGCAGCACCTAAACGCTCGTCTAAAAATTGTTCTCCCCATGCGAATAGATCAGGATGATTAGCCCTAAAAACAGCATACCCAGCGAACAATCCACCGAATAACAGGATTTCAGTTGCAAGGAATAACCAAATCCCTAACTTCGCAGCATCGTGTTGCTGTTGCATATTCTTAAAATGATGCTGGACATATTCGTTCGTATTTGACATAACTTAAATTCCTTGACGTAAAGTGCGTAGTAAGTATTGGATTGTGATTAACATGTTATTTCTGCGTTCTTTCTTGCATAGAACCACCAGTTCACAATGAGACATGACAGGTAATATCCGGCAAACCCATACAAGGCATACTGGGGTGTTCCTGCTTTAATTTGAGTAGCAAATATTTTTGGTATAAGAAATGCGCCGTAAGCAGCAATAGCTCCGGTCCACCCAAGAACAGGCCCTCGCATATCTCGATCAAATATTACTCCGATCATTCGAAAAGTTGACCCATTTCCTAATCCAGTTGTTGCAAAAAGCAAAATAAAGAGCAACAAAAATGGGATGAAGTATTGTTTAGGGTTTTCTGATTGCATTGCTAATGAAACAAACCACCCCGCACCAATTGTTGCTCCAATCATGATGATTGTGTCCCAGTGCGTTACTCGTGCGCCGCCAACCTTGTCTGAAAGCCAACCGCCAACTGGTCTAAGCAATGCCCCAACGCCTGCTCCAATCCAAATAAAGCCTGCTGATGAAAGCCCCGTTGGTTGACCAGCGTTTTCACCTACAGCAACCACACCGAAAACATCATCAATCAACTTTGGAAATGCATTCGCATAACCAATAAATGAACCAAATGTCATGACGTATAAATACGTCATGACCCAATTGTGTTTTTCTTTAAATATAGCAAACTGGCCTTTTAGGTTTTCTTTGGTTTCTTTCGGAGTTAAAAATCGCATTGCAAGTAGTGTCAACACAACTGCGATCACAACAATGAGGAACGTTTTAATCAGAACAGGAAAACCGCCCCATGGAATTATCAAAAGGAAAATTCCAACGGCAGCCCCAAAATAACCAAGAATAGTAAGCCAAAGAAACTTCGCTACTGCAACTGGTGTGCTTCCACATATATGAAACGGCATATTGTGCATCATGAGGTATGCCAAAATGCAAACGAAAATGAGAATCGGAACCCAGACAAGCCCAGCATTTGCAATGTACATCGTTGACACATCAGCACCTGTGCCTACAACAAAACCATCGCCACCAAGAGAACCGAATAGTGGGAAAGTGATAACAAATGGAATCAAGAATTGCATGAGACTCACGCCAAGGTTCCCTATTCCTGCGTTGAGCCCAAGCGCAAGACCCTGCATTCTTTTTGGGTAGAAGAAACTTATGTTTGACATCGAAGAGGAGAATGCACCACCTCCAACACCTGACAATGCTGCTAGTACGATGAAAACGTAAAATGGCGTTGTATGATCTTGCAACGCAATACCTGCACCAAGTGCTGGCAACATGAGCAAAAGAGTCGTCATAAACTTCACATTACGACCACCGCAGATTGCAATCATAAATGAGTTTGGTATACGAAGCGTTGCTCCTGCCAAACCCGCAACTGCTGGCAAAGTAAAGAGCAGGGCACGATACCCAAGACTATCGTAGTGTTCGCCATCATTCATGAACGTAAAATTAAAAAGCTCTCCATTCTCTGATGAGAAATGAAGCTCTTGAATGTATTTGGCAACCATACCCCAGTAAATCCAAACTGAGAACCCAAGAAGTAAGTTTGGGATTGAAATCAATAGATTTCTAGAAGCAACTTTGTTTCCAGTACGCTCCCAAAAACTATGATCTTCTGGATCCCAATGTTCAAGTTTAGACATAAAAATTTCCTGTTTTAGATATTAAATCTGACTGTACAATTCGGGCGCTTCCCGCTTTATCATTTTTTGAATAATTCTATGCATCCATATCAGACTGAGAAAAGCTACACCGGCTAAGAACATCCAACATGTCGTCCATAGCCCGCTGATGTCAAGTAGATAACCAAAGAGTACAGGGCAAACAAATCCACCTAGTCCTCCGATGACACCGACCATGCCTCCAACGGATCCCACATCATCTGGGTAATAGGTCGGGATATGTTTATACACTGCAGCTTTTCCAATACCCATCACTGAACCAATGATGAAGCAAAGCAAAGTGAAAATCCAAATATTTGCTTGAAAGAAAATGTGTGTTACACCACGAGCTAGCAACTCTTTCTTTTTAACTTCTTTTCCAACTTCTACAATTGGCTCTTGCCACGAAGTACTCCTAGGGAATATCAACAAGCCAGAATTACGTTCCTCGTGGGAAACAAGGAGACTCTTTTTTTCGTTGACTGGATATATAACAGGATCAATACCATCTGTGTTAACTGTAATTGAGTTACCAGTTATCTCAGTAATTACTCCTGCTCTTCTTGCCATTACACCACTGCCGGGCGCATGAATATCCATCTGCGGAACAATTAATAGAAAGCAGCAAATGATGCTAATTCCAAAAACCCAGTACAACACAATTCGAGCACCCCAGCGATCTGACATCCATCCACCTAGAGCACGAATAACACCAGAAGGAAAACTAAAAATTGCTACGAGCACACCCGCCATCACTACAGTCGTTGAGTAGACATTTACATAATATGGAATTAGCCATTGCGATAACGCTACAAAACCTCCAAAGACAAAAAAGTAGTACATCCCAAATCGCCAAACTCTAGAGCAAGATAAAATCTTCAAACGTTCCACAAAACTCTTCTCGATAGATTGTTCTTTTTTGGGATTTGCCGTTGAGAGAAAAAAGATGATTCCAAAAAGTACAAAAACCGCAGCATACAGTTGCGGGAGTATTCTCCAACCCTCTAAATATTCACCATTATCTGTAAGCCAATTCAATAAATTCGGTGCAACTAACAATGTGATTGCTGCGCCTGCATTTCCTGCACCAAATATTCCAAGAGCCGTGCCCTGCAAGCGTGTTGGAAACCAACTTGAAGTGTGCGAAATTCCAATTGCAAAACCCGCCCCAGAAAACCCAAAACCAAAACTCGCAAAGAAAAATGTCCAAAATGAGTTGCAATAACTCAGAAAAAACATCGGCACTGCAACAAATATCAGGAGTAAACTAAAGACAACTCGTCCCCCCCACTTATCAGTTGCCATTCCTAATGGCAATCTAAAAATTGCTCCTGATAAAACTGGAATACCAATAAGCCAACCAATTTCTTGTGCCTCCCATTGGAATAAGCCGTTGTCTACAAGAAAAGTAACAAGAACACCGTTAAGCATCCATCCTGCAAAACACCAAGTAAACGCAACGGTGCTGATAGATAAATTCCACCACGCTTTTTTTGAACACTCGTTTGGATTTTCTATAAAAGTAGACACCTGCAATTTTCCCTATCAACACCTTTACTTTGTTTCTGGAAGAATTTCTTCCAATACGTATTGCACAATTGCCCATCGATCTTCAATAGGCATCGTTTCGAAAGACATCATGAGTTTTGCTCCGCCATATCCACCCGGTATACCGCAAGTAATGCGAGTATAAATATCTTCTGCGCTTTTGCCCATTTTGACTTCACCTAAAGAGAGGTCTGCTGCAAAAATTTGCTGAGGCCGTTCAGGGGCAAGTTCACGCCAAGAGTAAATTTCTTGCAATCCGCCGCTACCATCATCGCCGTGGCAAGAAGCACAATTAATTGCGTACAATTGTTTGCCTCTTGCAATATTCGCTGTTGAAGATGAAGGCTCTGTAGGTATTACAATTGCTTTGCCAGCACTTACGCCATCTTCACGAAACGTGTTGAGTACATCAACAAGTGAAATGACTTGGTCGGAAGTTAAATCTGGAAAGGCGGGCATGCCTGAGCCCTCAAGTCCTTCTGTGATCGACTTGTACAAATCATCATCTGATGCAATTCCATTTTCAGTTGAGACGAAGTGGTAGGCTGCTCCTTGATGTTCTTTTGTATACACGAAACTTCGAGGCAATGCGGAGAATGTTGAAGAATCCATACCGGGTCCATCCCCGTATCCATCAATCCCATGGCATCGAGCGCATTGGCTGATGTACAGGGGATACCCAGCGAGCAATGTTCCGCCAGTTGTTTGAATTTGTGAAGAAATCCCATCTGTGTTCATACGATTGGGTGAACCTAATAAAGATCCTGTAATTAGAAATCCTGCCGCCACGAACAGAAGCCCATACGTTAACCATGACTTATCGCTTCGTAATGCAAATTCCCACCTTCGTTGAAAACGGTATTTTTGCGTTCTCATTGATTGCGGCACTCGGACAAAATAATTAACTGGAAATGTCCAAAAGTGCACGAGTTTAGTAAATGGGAAATATGCGAAGAATAAAAGTGCCAAAAATATATGAAGTTTTGTAAGGAAACTCGCAGAGGCCATCAATTCGGGTTGTGGGGAGAGTGTCCATAAACTCGCGGTCCATGAAGATGCGGTATATGCAACACCAAAGATACGATGATTCACAACTTGATACAGTGCAATAGCAACTATTGCGATGAGAAAACATTGCACGATGTAATCTTCTGGTCTACTCATTGCCCTAACCATGGGTGATTTAATTCGTCTATAAAGTGCAAGTGAAGAGCCGACAAGGACGAGGATCCCACCTATTAGCCCGCTCCAAAAGAAGAAATCAATTGCACTTGCAGAGCCCATCACACCCCCAACAAGTCCTGCAACGTGACCTACGAGCAAAAGAACTAAACCCCAGTGAAAAATTGTTGAGGCAAATCCAAGAAGTTGCCTTCCAAACAATCCACTTGCTCGAGTACTCCATGAATATGGCCTTGTCACCATTCGAATGATTGGAACAAGAAAGAACAACAAAATGCAAAGATATGGGTATACACCCCACAAAAATGTGTTTATTGATGAACTCGTTTCTGAGGGTAGTGAATTTTCTCGGTGCCAATCAACTTGCGAAAGTGAAAGCCCA
>JABJDN010000172.1 GCA_018665385.1 Phycisphaerae bacterium
AGCAAGTAAGTCGCCAATACCAACATTGTTATCCCCATCAATATCTCCCATACAACTTTCACAACTATCAAGTATGCCGTTGTTGTCAGCATCTTCTGATCCTAGCAAGATATCAAGCATATCAATTGTGCCATTATTGTCGCAATCCGCTGGCTCATCGTCGAAGGCCATCAAGAAAATATCAAAATCTTCGAGGTCTACTAGTAAATCTTGATTAACATCATGTATTGCGCATGGGTCGTCTGGAAGAACGGTTTCCCCAAAGCACCCTCTGAACCCAATAGTGTCGCTGTACCCGTGGAAATCATCAAGTTCTACATCTCGGTCCCCATCGCTGTCAAATTCTACTTGGCCTAGCGAGCTAAGGAATCGAACAAGCATCGCTTGTTCTTCTGAAGTGGAGTTGGCGAAAGCTTCCGCGGATTTGATGGCTTGAGAGCCAAACACACCATGCTCTGCAATTGCATCATGAATACGCGATTCAAACGTGCCGTCAGAGAATCGGCCGTCGTGCCACAATGGGTTTCTATATGCAATGCCCCAGAGTGGAGGAGTTTTTAGTTCTTGTCCATTGCCTTGTCCTTGCACAATCCCATCGCCAGCGACACCCATGTCGTGCAATAAAAAATCGCTGTATGGTCGGATTGCTACATTTCGTAACACTGGTTCAATTTCGGGATCATTGGAAGTGATGAATGATGGTGTATGGCAAACTGCACAGCCAAAATCGTTAAAGAAAATTTCACCTTGTACGCCAAACTTTGGTGTCTGTGGCGGAGGCGCAAGTAATCGTTGAAAATCGGTCACTCTGTCTATGAAGTGGTAGCCTTCTGCATCGGGTCCATCTTCTGGGTCTGCGACTGCGTCGCAATTTGCAAGAAGGTCTTCATCGCCATTAGGAGCGTTATCAAATGGTAAAAAACGGTTGCTTAATCCCATTTCGTTTTGCGCCGCATCAGCTGAAAAAGTGAGAACAGAAGCAACTTGTGCTTTCCATCCAAATCTTCCTACATGAAGGTTGTCTTCAGGGTCTTCAAAATTTGAAACCATGTGGGCTTCGCCACGTTGAGCGATAGGTTGCAGGTCTCTGTTTGCAAGTAGGTCTTCGTCGCTTATTGCTTCTACAAGCCCATACGCAAGTACGCCATTTGTAACACGGAGAGTACTTACGTTTGCTTCTGGTGGAATAACTTCTGCGCAGTCTTCGCTGATTGCTTCTGCTTGAAGGAGAGACCCACCAATTTCTGCAAGTGGGTCGAATCCGCCTTTCTTGCCAATAAATCCAAAACGAGTAACTGCTTGCGAACCAGGTCCACCAACAGGATTATTATGGCAGTTTCCACAACTTGTTTTATTGAATATAGGTCCAAGCCCGCCCTCGACGGTAAGTTCTTGGCTAAACGCAGTTTTGCCTAATTGAAACCGTTGAATGAGTTCCTCTGAAAGACCACCTAATCGTTTGCCAGGCCGAGGTTGTAAAGGCGAGCTGAGTAAAATCGAGGAACCAAACAAAACCGTACCAAGAGCGGTAGTTATAACAATCGTTGTTTGAATTTTCACTTTTCGCTCTCCTTTATCTATGCATAGATTCGATTATTACCTTAGATTGGTTCCAACCAATGTACAACAAGATGACCCTATCTCAAAGTCTAAAAATGGCACTTACAGCCCTTGTATTACTATTTGGTGCTTGCTCAAAGGAGCAGCCCAAGCAGGCAAAGCTTGATTCTGGGCTGAAAACAGAGCATGCCCTTATTTTGGATGGGAATTGCGGCTCTGCACGTGTTCGAATCAGACAAAAAATGGCGACTCACGGTGAAACCCCAGACGCACTGTTCTTGATGGGTTTCAGTTACCACCAGGAGCAGAAGTACGGAAAAGCTGTGGAATGGCTTCAAAAAAGCGTGCATGCAAATGGCCGCATATATCCACCAGCGCTTCACTTTTTAGGCTGGTCGTATTTGTATTTGGGTGAAGTATTAGCATCGAAGAAGGCATTTGATGATTTTTTATTGGTGAATCCAGGCGAACCCGATTCAATGTTCGCTCTTGGATTGTTATCGATGGAACTAGGAGATTTGAACCATGCAGGAGAATTGTTTGCAATGGTGAGCAGCCTTGCTCCTCATGACAAACTGATGCAAGCCAAAGCGAGTGCTCGATGGGCGGATGTTCTTGCTGAGCAGGGCAACTGGCTAGAAGCAGTTTCCAAGTACGAACATTCTCTCGAGCTAAACCCAGATTTATACGAAGCGTGGTACCGATTCTCGCAAGCATTGAAACGAATTGGATTGGAAAACGAGTCAGCGGTTGCTTTGCAGAGTTTTCAAGAAGCGAGGCACAGAGTGCACCCCGAATGGCAGGCTACGAGGTTTCCAGAGTGAAGCGTATACTTGTACTTATTTTGTGTAGCAGTTGCGCCGACCAAGGCGATGTTGCGCCTTCGAATACTATTTCGTTCGCAGAAGTGACTACAGAAATTGCCCCAACTGTTTGCGGGAATCCCAATCCTGTAACTATCTTGGAGGTGAACGGTACTGGCCTCGCATTGATTGATTTTGATAACGATAATGATCTTGATTTGTTTATTGCGAATGCTTCTGGCGAACCTTGCCGATTGTATGAAAATGTAGGCGATGGAACGATTGCATACAAAGATGTTTCAGAACAAGTAGGGATTGGTCTGAACCAGTGGGCGACTGGTGTTACGGTAGGCGATGCAAATGGTGATGGCTTTGACGATTTGTACATAACATGCCATGGCCAAAATGTGATGCTCTTCAATA
>JABJDN010000125.1 GCA_018665385.1 Phycisphaerae bacterium
AATCCGGTGCAGTCGTTGCAGATGAAGTGTTGGAACATCTAGTTGCCAATTGGCAACACCTTCCTGAGCACATCAAGTTAGCAATAGAAGCATTAATAAAAGCAGGGGAGCATCAGAATGAATGAACAGACAGATAACGGGAATAACGGACGAGACAATCAGGGTCGTTTTATTGTTGGGAACAAGGGAGGTCCTGGTAACCCACATGCAAAACAAGTTGCTCTACTGCGTGGTGCATTACTTTCAGCAGTAACACCAGAAGACTTGCATGATGTAATCCGTGTGCTCATTGAGAAGGCGCTCAGTGGCAATGTAAGCGCCATCAAAGAACTCTTAGATAGGTTGTATGGCAAACCTAAAGTCGCTGTAGAGATGAAGCAGGAGCTTCGAAGTACAGGTGAGATTAGAGCACGGTTACGTGCATTGATTCAACAGAATCCAGACTTGTTAGACACGCTGGTTATTGAATGTAATAGAGATGATGAAACGAATGAGTAGATAGGGGGGAGACCCCCAATCGAATCGCTTTATCTATATAGAAGGTGCTTGTCCATGTTTCAGCCGAATTTTGGTTGCATGCAAATGTGTACAATTGTACACATTGGTGCGCTTGCGATTAATTTGAAGAAACCCTCAATAAGTTGATTTATTTACCAATAAATGTGGTATAGTACTGCATGTTAGGGTATTGTTAGGCAGTGAAAGGTGCCTGTTATTAATGGGGGTAGTGGTTCCTTTTTTAGGAGATTCATATGAATCAAATTTCAATTCCAGCATCGAAAGTCGCCGAGTTGCTGGCAATTAGTGAGCGACATGTAAGAAAACTCAACTCAGAAGGGCGCATTCCTCGCCCAATCAATCTTGGAAGGTGCGTGAGATGGAATGTGGCAGAGCTTCATCGATGGCAAGCAGCAGGTGCGCCGAATCGTGAATTGTGGGAAGACATGCAATCATCAGATTTAAATCAATCCCTTAATGACAGAAGAGACGCAAGATACCCATGACTACACAAGATACCGAAGATACCCACGATTCGCATGATGTCCATGAGGCAGAAGAAGCGCATGCAATCGATTCGTCCAAGTTGTTTCAACAGAAACATCAGATGTACGATCAGGTTCTTCATGCCCTGCGTGAACTTGATGACTTTTCTATTCCTGAGTGTTCATGTTTGTCGGATGCTATTTGTTATGCAATTCCATCGCATCGTGGGGCGTTCCATGAAATTGTATTCAAACTAGCCCGTGCTTTAAGATCATTGGATTTTTTAGAAGACATCGGGCATAAACATTTGAAGAGTATTCTTCGGGTGTGGATTCAATTCACAACTTCGTATTTGAAAGATGTGAAGTTTATATCTATTTGGAGTGAATTCATCGTTGGGTGGGACAAGGTTAAGCAGCCAACGCAGGCTGACTACTTGCGAGGTACTTTTGAGAAAGCCGTATTTCTTGACTGGTCGGAACTAGAGGTTCAATTTGAAGGTGATGAAGAAACAATTTTGTTGGTTAAGTTCTGCTATCTCTTGCAGGTTCAGTCCAAGAAGAATGACTTCTTCCTTTCATGTAGAACTGTTGGCAAATTCTTTGGCGTTGATAGAAATACTGCAAACAAATGGCTCAACATGTTGGTTAAAACGAATGTTTTAGAACTTGCCAAGCGTGGTTCAGGCTACAAAGCAAGCAGGTACATATATGCAGGCGATTCTTGTAGCGAAGAACAACTTGCAGAAGTAGGTATAACGAATAACACTTTTAGGGAGCACAAAAATGGCAAGCATAAGCAGAGAGCCAAACAGTCGAAAGATAATTCAATTCCTTTCTAATGATGGAAAACTCCATGTCGCATAAGGGTAGGATAGAATCCGAATCAGTGAAGTCGTCAGTTCATGTAAACAAGGAGGTTTTTTGATGAGAGCAAAAGAGTTTATTAGCAATTACGACATCGAAAAAATATCGACGAATGACCTTGTTCGAGTTCGAAAAGTTATTTTTAACAATTGGACACAGAAACATTTTGGTTTCTGTGGTCTCGCCATAGCGGTAGTCTTGTTTGGATTGCCATACCGCTGGAATCCATTGGGTTTTATAGCGACTCTTGCAGGTATTTGCTATTTGGGCTTCGTCCTATGGAACATTATCTCAAATGTACAGCCAGTTGCGAGAGCGATAGATAATGAATTAGTTCGAAGACTTCACATAACGCAAGCTGATGGCAAAATAACCTGGGATTCGGAAGACGATTCGAGTCTGTTGCAATGGGTATTTGAAGTTGATGAGTATTGGAAACGGGAACTACAATAATGGCAAGCATCACTAAATCAACTAATGGTCGCAAGACAATTCAATTCACTTCGATTGATGGAAAGCGATATTCAATACGACTCGGAAAGACATCACTGCGTCAAGCAGAGGCCGTGAAGCATAAGGTCGAAGACTTACTATCATCAAAATTGACTGGCTCTACGCCTAAGAGAGAGACATCAGAATGGCTCTCAGAATTAGGTGATGACATGTATGACAAGTTTGCTGCAGTTGGTTTAGTTGAAGGTCGATGTCGTACCTCTCTTGCGAATTACATTGACGCATACATTGAAGAAAGAACAGATGTCAAGGGATCGACTCGCCTTGTGTATGTGCGTGCGAGACAGCATCTTGTTCAGTTTTTTGGAAGTGACAAAAGATTAAGAGATATCACTCCTGGCGATGCGGATCTATGGAGAGTTGCCTTGCTTGATAAGGGGCTTGCTGAAAACACAGTTCGCAAGAGCTGTGGCATTGCAAAGCAATTCTTTAATGCAGCAATTCGAAAGCGACTTATTACTGAGAATCCATTCTCTAATTTAGTCTCAGTAGCAACAGCCAATACGAGTCGCATGTACTTCATTACAGAGAAAGAGTCCCAGAGAGTCCTAGAGGCTTGCCCAGATGCTGAATGGCGTTTGCTCTTTGCACTTGCACGCTATGGCGGTCTACGCGTGCCCTCAGAAGTTCTTGCGTTGAAATGGTCAGATATCGATTGGGCAAACGAGCGATTCACAGTAAGTAGTTCAAAGACCGAGCATCATGAAGGTGGGCATTGCAGAGTCGTGCCAATGTTTCCAGAACTGAAGCAGTTATTCATGGATGCATTTGTTCAGGCAGGTGAGGGGCAGATTCACTGTATCGCAAGGTACAGGGATAAAACATGTAACTTGCGTACACGTCTCACCAAAATAATTAAACAGGCTGGTTTGTCTCCATGGCCTAAACTCTGGCAGAACCTTCGCTCAACAAGAGAGACAGAATTAGCGAACGAATTCCCTATACAGGTGGTGACTGCTTGGATAGGAAACAGCATGGCTGTTGCACATAAGCATTACTTACAAGTGACAGATGAGCACCACAAAAAAGCGGTGCAAAATCCGGTGCAGCGTGTGCACGCAGGGGGGTGTTTTGAGCGGAATAGAGTAAAGGGCAAAAACAGTAAAAGTACGTTACTCACCTCAATACCTAAGAAAACAGCCCAGTGCATCAACACTGGACTTGTACCAATGGGCCATACAGGACTCGAACCTGTGACTTCTTCGGTGTAAACGAAGCGCTCTAGCCAACTGAGCTAATGGCCCTAAATGTTCAGACATTTGCAATTCGCTTCGGTCATTCACTGCGTCAGTTAACTTCCGGGGGCGGGTTGGGCATATGGCCTGAATGGTTCAATTGTACCAGTTTCTTCGCTGTAGAGCAAAGCGCGGTGCATACCAAGTTTAGAAGCATCTGGCATATCGATAAGGTTCGTGGAATCGTTGGCACCCATCTGCAACAGCACGCGCATATCA
>JABJDN010000180.1 GCA_018665385.1 Phycisphaerae bacterium
TAGCCTTGATGCGAAATAGTAACGCAGACCTCGTGCTCTGGAATAAGAGCGCCGTAATCGTAGCCCTCATCTTCGCCTTCAATAAACCCAGTCAACCTGTCTGTTGCGTATTTTTCTTTAAGCTCTACACAATCTTCACGAATCATATTCAGCACACGCTGTTCGTCTGCAAGAATTGCATTATAGAAATCTATTTTCTCAAGCAATTCAGAATATTCACCTGTGAGTTTTTCAATTTCTAATCCAACAAGTTGAATAAGGCGGAGTGCGCCAATTGAGTCCGCTTGTAATTTTGAAAGTGAAACGCCATCGTTTGCAGCTTCAATAAGCCGCTTGGCGATGAACTTTGAATACTCATGCGTTTCAGGAATACAGAACCGGCGTTCCATAAGTTTATCAATCGCCTCGTCGCGTGTTTGGCTTCCGCGGATGAGCGCTATGACTTCATCAATATCACAAACTGCGTAAATTAAACCCTCAAGTCTGTGTGCAGCTCTTCTTGCTTCTCTAAGTAAGAACTCAGTTCTACGACGAATAACTTCTTGCCTGTGACCTACCCAGCAATCGATCAGACTGCGAATGCCAAGAGTTTGCGGGCGACCATTTACTAATGCAATGTTGATTACTGAAACAGTAGATTGCAATGGTGTGAATTTGAACAACTGTCGTTCAACAACGTCTGGGTCTGCACCGCGCTTTAAGTAAACAACAATTCGGGTGCGCCACTTTTTCCCCGAGAAGTTTTTGATGTCTGAAATGTCAGTAATGCGACCATTCTTTGCACAGTCAACTATTTTTTCGATCAAGTTGTTCTGGACAAGTTGGTATGGGATTTCATCAATGACAATCGCTTCGCGCTTGCCTATAGTTTCGTGGTGGACTCGACCCCGAACTTGCAAACGGCCTCGACCAGTTGCGTAAGCTTCTGCGAGTCCTTGTTTGCCCACCACCACACCACCAGTTGGAAAATCCGGTCCTGGAACGATAGCAAGCAAGTCATGTAGTTCAATTTCTGGATTGTCTATTGTTGCAACAATGGCATCACAAATCTCACCCACGTTATGCGGAGGCATAGAGCAAGACATACCAACTGCGATACCGCTCGAGCCGTTTACAAGAAGGTTAGGAAACTTTCCTGGAAGAACAGTCGGTTCGAACCGAGTTTCATCGTAATTTGGTTTGAAGTCAACTGTGTCGAGTTTAATGTCATCAAGCATCGCAACCGACGCGTGGGTCATTCGCGCTTCGGTGTACCGCATTGCCGCAGGGGGGTCACCATCGATGGAACCAAAGTTGCCTTGCTTGTCGATAAGCATGACTCGCATTTTCCAATTCTGTCCCATATGAACTAGCGTTGGATAGATAACGGCTTCACCATGCGGGTGGTAGTTACCCGAAGTATCGCCAGCAATTTTGGCACATTTTCTGTGCTTACGACCCGGCGACAAATTCAAGTCATGCATCGCTACAAGAATGCGGCGTTGCGAAGGTTTCAGACCATCCCGAACATCTGGTAACGCACGATCCATGATCGTAGACATGGCGTACGTAAGATAACTATCGTGCAACTCTCGTTCAATAAGTTGATCTGTAACAGCACCTATGTTTGGTGGCGTTTTGTCCCCGGGTGAATCATCTGGGGTATCGGAATTTTGTTTTGGGGTATCGCTCATCTGTCTCTTTTGCAGGTGAGTATTGTACGTGAATACGTGCCCTCTCGCATGCAATATAGAGTGTTACTGAGTACTCTTAAGCAGGAATAAATATTCGGTATTTCCCGCGCCTTTCTTACTCGATTTTTTCCCTTTGATAGGCGAAATCGTCTCGTGCAAAATCTCAAGTTGCAGTTCTTCACATAAGGTACGAGTTCGTTCGAGAACACGAGCAACGGCACCATCGCTCAGCCCAGAAGCAACAGATTCAACACGTTTTTCCTCTTTAGAGAGCTCGTAGTGTGGTTTTATCAGCGTTATGATGTGCCCCGAAGAAAGCCAGGAACAACATACGGGTAATGCTAGTCGTTGGGGGGTCCAGCCTAAATCCATAACGACAAGGTCAACACTTTTTGGTGGTTCAACATGCAGCGCATTTGTCCGTTCAAGCGTTGTGACTCTCTCGTCACTTCGCAACTTCCATGCGAGTGTTCCGTAGCCAGTATCAACAGAAAACACATGCGAAGCCCCGCGTTGCAAAAGGCAATCGGTAAACCCACCAACGTTGCATCCTAAATCAGCGCAGAGTAATTCAGACACGTCAAAATTACTTGTTTGGAGTGCGTGTTCAAGTTTTAGACCCGCGCGAGAAACAAAAGGGGATTCAGGCACGTGTTTCTTCTACCCCTACAAGTGCAACACCTGCGGAATTCGCAGCATGAATGACTGCTGGTGCGTCAAGTAAAATCACACGGCCACTTCCAACAGCAATACAGGTACAGCCTGCAGCAGCAACCTGCGAGATAGTTTTTACGCCAATCGAGGGCACATCCGCTCGCATATCATGGTCATCTGCAGCTGTTTTAAGTAAAGTCCATCCATTTTTTTTGCAAAGTGAACCTGCACGAGCAATGAGGGCTTCGGTGCCTTCAATCGCTTCTACTGCAAGTACATCACCATTACGAACAGCAATGCATTGACCGATATGCAACGACGCGCTTTGGGTAAGCAGTGGCCAACCGAAGGCAATGTCTGCGGCTTGCATAGTTGATGGCGGCACTATTCCAAGTGTGCCAGACTGTGCAAGGTGTTCTGGAATATGTGTTGTAGAATCGATGAGAGTTACTCCTGATTTATACAGTTCATCGGCAATGGCTGCAAGGACTGTAGCATCACGACGATCATGGCGTAGGCGTCTATACCAAAGTAGTAAACTTGTAAGGTCTGGCATGAGCCTAAGAACGCTGAAGTGGCGATGCATGACTGTTTTGCCTACACCGCCAACCATGACGGTATCTTCTGCTCCCCAGCGCTTTAACAATCGAATCCAGCGGCCAACTTTGGCTATCCCGGCGATAGAGAATTCATCGCAAACTCCAGGAAGTTCGGGAACGTACTGGTCTCGAAGTCCAACGCAACACACGCGAAAGCCCGATTTTTTTGCGCTATTGGCAATGATAACAGGCAGGATTCCATTTCCAGCAATCATGCCAAGGATAGGTTTTGGTGAACTCATACGTCACCATTCTCTTTAGAGTGCATTGGCAAAATATCTTCTGGAGATAGAGTGACACCTTCATTTGATGAAACATACTTCAGTACTTTTGTTGGGCACGGGTCGACAAA
>JABJDN010000176.1 GCA_018665385.1 Phycisphaerae bacterium
CCACCTAAATCTTTTTCCCAAGTTGCTTGGTTAAGATTCGGATTACTCTCGAACTCTAAGAGCACATGTCCAAATGCATCTGTTGCATCGTTCCAAGTTCCATCTGGATACATCATGCCAAATGCTTCATCTTCAAAATTATTTGGTTCGCCTACGGCCCAGTTAGTCCATGCAACCGGTTCGCTAGTTATCCATGTCCACCCGCCGTCTGGCTCTTGGCTCTCTGGCTCTTGGTATAGTCCAATAGCAGTTACTCCTCCAACCATAGTTGTATACATAGAAGTAGTAATAAATACCTGCTCTTCTGGAGAAGTTATTGTCGCAAGAGTGCCTCCGAAATGTTTTGCAACATTAATGGCGTCTTGGTATGTTGCGCCATCTGCAAGTGAATACATTGCATACCAGTGTCCATTCCCGCCTTCATTTGTTGGCCACTCGACTGCAACGCCTTGCGGCCGATCCACGAAGTCACACCACGCAACATCTAGTTCGCCACTGCCCCAGCCTGAGGACCCGCCAACTCGAATTAAATATTCTTGACCTTGCTCGCCATAGAAACACAGTTGGCTTGTTCCATCGTTGCACCCATCTCTATCATCATTGCAAGCTAACAGCATCCCATTGCAACTATCATATACCGCTAATCTTGTATCGAAATTAGCGAGGCCGCATGTTGAAATGACAACGCCGTTTGTAGCTTGGGGGATGTGCGAAAACCAAACATCATGAACAAAATTCTGGCCTGCATCCATCGAAGCACATTCTGCAATAAGTAGTGGTCCATCAGTAGTTGAGTTTATCGTTGTGAAAGGGATTCGCTCAAGGCCAATTGGGTAAGGGGAAAAGCAATTGTCATTTCCCGGTAAGGCATTGCAGAATTCAACGGCTAGAACAGCACACGATGCATCCCATCCAAATAGACAACAGTTAGGATTTAGATCGCACACAGCATCGCAGCAACTAATATCATAGCAGCCTGGCCCATGAATAGTGCCGCATGGCCCCCCGCTGCCGCAGACTGCAGGAATACACTGGTACTCGGCGCAGTTAGTATTTTCGCCGAAGTAGTAGCCGCCATTTGAAATACATGTATCTATGTTTGTAGAGCTTTGGCAGGTTCCATCTTGGTAACAGCAAGCACCATAGAGTGTTTGATAATTTCCGCTTAATGCTGTCCCGGATAAACCAACGGTTGTCTCAAGTGTAATGGTAAAGCCAAAATCGTTGGGCACATCACCAAGAATAGAACCCAAGTACATCTGGTCAATAAATACATTGCCATTATTGGCATCGAATGTCCCGCCAAATCCCGAATTTGAAATTGTATCGATAGCGCCCTCTGTATTGAGCAATAAACTGCTAACAACGTAATTAGCTTGTAATCTCCAAGTGGAATTAAAGTCCGCATGGCCTGCGTCATTGAAACTTGCGCCTATTGGAGCGGCGAGAGTTGCAGTAATATTTGATAGATCAAGAGTGATATCTATGCAACCAAGAAACGAACCGCAAAGAACTTCATACTGTAAGGTTGCATTTCCAAGTGAAAATTGAAGTTGGTTTAATGCAACACTAGTAAAAGGTTCTTGGTCAGGGCTAAATTCAATATTGCCTCCGCCTGCAATAGGCACGACTTGTGAATCAGTGCTTGTTTCAGTTTTAGGCGGATCGCCAATAATGATAGAAATAGTTAGGTTAGCGGTTGAGCCATTAGTTACTATTACATCAGAAGGGACGTTGGCAAATGCAGGAACTGTAAAAAAAGCAAGAGCTATACTTGTAATAATCGTCGAGTAGATGTAAGAACTGAAACTTAATGTGGCTACAAGAGCAGTGTGGATACATTTCATTGTTTTCTCCAAGTGCTTATTAGAACAGAAAGGATCTTTGAAAACAAGAAAAAAATTAAACTACGCTATGTACGATAAAAAGCGATCCCCTGCTTCTATTATTAACGTCGTCTCTCGTAGAAGAAGCATGCAATGCCTAGCAATCCGATTGTTGCTGGGGCTGGTACTAACCAACCAAAATACTGATCTCGGGCAACAAAGGTTTCAAAGTTACCCTGCGTCCCTTGTAGATTGATGATGCCATATATTTGAGAGTCCATTCCGTAAGTCGTAAATTGACCAATGAGAACACGTAAATCATCACCGGCCATTGATTGCATATCAAGTGTTGTTGTAAACCATGATCCATTATCCGTTTCAATATTTCCGCCATTTTCAAATTCAGTCCAATCAAGGCCAACATCTAACATTGCATTAGCAACTTGGTTTTCGCTTCCAATAGTGACCCAACTGTCGTACTCTAGACTTGGAAAGAGTGGAATTAAAGCAGGGTTAATATTGATCGATGTTGGCCCGCCAAGAAAGTGTTGGTAGAAACCATTCTCAGAGCTAATGTATAGGTTGCTGTTTGCATCTCCAAATACAGCATTCAATTGATCAGTTGATTCAGTAAATTCAGCATACAGCCTCATTGTCCATAACTCATCACCCGCGTTTTCGTATTCGAAAATGAGGCCAATATAGTCTGACATTGCAACAGTCGGCAATGCGGCAAGAATTAGGCTTTGTGTCAACGCTTTCATCTCAATTATTCATTAGAGCAGAGCCGACAACTAAATACAATAGAAAATAGTCTGCCCCGCCTTATAAGTGTATTAGGTTAGTTATTTACGTAATTAATAAGAAACCCCGCAATCAAACGATTGGGGGTTTTCTTTAAATCTATATAAAGATTCGGTTATGGGCATACTCCCCAATTTGCAATAAGTACGAGGATGTCATTGACCTCAACAGGTCCATTGCTATTCGGTAGTATTAAGCATAATGCCTTGTGGCGCATCATTTGTATTTATTGTGGTTAAACACGAAAGCAGCCGTGTAGATAGAAGTAGCTAGTCAGTAACAATATTAAATGAATTAATTTTATTTAGATTGTTCACGTCAAATACTAACCACTGTGAATCCATAGCAAAGTAGCTGTCTACTTCTTGTCCTAAACAATATACCATTTCATATTCTTTAAAATATGAGGTTTCATCGGGCTCACCTAAAAATGAAATAATTTGTTCCTTTGGTATGCCAATTACTTCGTATTTGTTGAGAAAATCTTCGACCATCCGAAGTCTCATAGAGTCTAGCGAATGTACAGCCGGCGAATTTTTCCAGATAGTAGAGTCGAATTTAACTTGGTCTACTCCATCGTCGATGAAATTAAAATAGATGTAGATACTCAGAACTAGCAGTATGCCGATTAATGTTTTATATCTTGACTTGAATTTCATTGAGGATTTATTCCTATTTTTTGCATAACTATAACGCAAAGTGATCCGTGAGAAATTCAGCTCTATGCGTAAAAATATTCAGGACGTCTTTTTCAACAAATAATTTATTGATTATTGATCCGCCGAACACCCTGTACGTAAGTGAGTCTTCCATAATCGTATTGTTGCCGCTCTCAAAAAATCTATGCTGATGAACCCATTTTTTATAAGGACCTTTTAGTTGAATGTCTTCAAATAAATTAGGCGGTTCCCATTTAGAGATTAAAGTTTTCCAATTCAGGGGAATGCCTCTAATTTTTAGCTTATATGTTATTAAAGAGTTTTCGCATAAAGGAAGTGTTGGCATATCAATGATTTTAAAATTTAAAAATGAAGGCGTCATTAACTCTAGATTTTTTGGATTCGAAAAAAAATCAAATACAACATCTCGAGGGCTAGGTATTTCAACCCTAGAAAATAAGGTGAAGTCTGGACCATTTTTTATTATTTTTATAGACATAGCTGATATTATCACTCGTATTTATTTCATAAAGTACTGCATTTATAAAATATTCGCATTTGTATCGATCATGTCAATATATGCATAAAGAAAGCCGGTTTCTTTATAAATCAGCCCAGCATAGCTTATTAGAACTTTACTCCAAAAATTCCACGAATTGTGTACGCGGTGTTTAGTATGTAGTTTTTAAGAATTATCCTTGTTAGTAGGTTCTGTAGCATAATTCACCTACGTCCGAATAATAGTCAATCGGCGTGTTATGTAAAACTCTTTTCAGACGAGACATAGGCGCCAATCCACTCTTGCAGTTGATTGCCATCGTTATCTATGAGTACAGTTCGGTTTGCGTCTCCCCCATTAATCGGGTTGTACAGCGTAATGCCGTCGTATGGAACGACTGCAGTTGTAATACAAAGTTGTAAAAAGAGTTCTAAAATCATAGACTCCTATTATGCATGACTACACAAGATATTCCAACAAAATTTTCTACATAATGCCAGAAATCAGTAAATCAATTCGCTTGGTAGCTGGAATTGCTTGTGCCATGTAAAGGTGCTCTAGGATTTGTTTCGTTATTTCTTCTGGTGAATCGATTTGCGTAGCTGGCGTCAGCCCTCTTGCGCAAGCTGGAAGAAGTTCCCGGTAACTTAATCGTTCCGGTAGCCAAGGCAAGCACCCTGCAAACAACGCTTCGACGACAGCGATGCCAAAGAACTCATGAGTTGCTGTAGACAGAACCCAATCAGCTTTTTCTAACCACTGAAGGTATTCCTCTTTTGACTCAACATATCCCATATGATCGATTCGCTCGTTGAATTCCGATTTGAATTGTTGCAATGCTTCAGGTACGTTACTGAATCCTTCGCCCAATATAATCCACCGCAAATTTAATTCTTCCGTATGCTCGCGTGCAAGTTCGAGTAAAACTTCTGACCCTTTATCGTGTTCCCATCGGTGAGGCCATACAACTCGGATACAAGTATCATCTGTGTTTTTAGTTGAATTCTTCTTAGTGGGGAACTCAACTGGAACCCAAGCAACAGCAGAGTTACTACGAACTCTTTCACCAATATCAGTAAGCGTACTGTCTTTTGATTTTGCAAGAAGTGATTCCATACCGTCGATAAACGAATCTAAATTCCATTTACTGTTAAAAATTGTAAGGTCAGCGGTTAATACGCTTTGCAAATTTGTGAATGCAAACGACGAATCTCGTTTGTCTCTGCTGGGATATGCGATTTGGTTTTCGTGCATATAGAGAACAAGGGGTATGTCGCGCCACCCATTTGGTAGTGACGCTCGTAATGCAGCAGCATCGATGAGTGATGTGGTGAAAATGCAATCAGGTGTTTGAAGGTCTCGAGAAGTCGCTTCGTTAGCCATTTCCAAAGCACTTGTTGCCATCCGCCATTTCCATTCACGAGCCGGTCGAGTAATCCATTCCCAATCATGGGAGGAGTGCTTGGTAAGTGTTTCACGAAATTGTTTGTGTGAACCGCCATCATACGATTCAAAAGCAAGGATACGTGGCATCAGTGCATGGTAAGATATATTGATGCAACAAGATGTCATGGCCCCACTTTGTTCAGTCTTTCGAAGGTATTTACTCTCGCAAAATTTGAAATACACTCCAGAGCGTGCAGATATATTGAATGCAATCATCGACCAAGATGGGTTGTTTGAAGCTGAAACGCTGATGACTGCTATGCGCAAAAGCGATTACCAGGTTTCAAAAGCAACACTGTACCGTTCGATTAAGTTGCTTCGTGAAGCGGGCATTATTCAAGAAGTGATGATTGATGGAAAACAATCGCATTACCAACTTATATATGCTCGAAAACCAATTGACACAATGGTGTGCATGCGCACAGGTGAACGCATTGAGTTTTCTTCAGGTGAATTGATCGAATGGCGAGATGAGTTATGCAAAGAGCACGGCTGGGATCCTGTCGGGCACCGCGTCGTCATTTATGCATTGTCGCCCGAAGATTCTTGATTTAAAGCACGCACCTATTTGCAACTTCGCGCACATCTAATCGGTGTTATTGCAGAGTAATTTCGCGAGTGTGCATATTTACATGGTTGAACTTCAAGAGAATTGCATTGCTTGGAATGGCGCTGGAGATATTGGAGGGCCACTCTATAGCGATAACTACGTTTTGGTCTGCAACATATTCATCCCACCCAATAGATTCTAGTTCTTCCTCGCCAGAAAGCCGGTACGCATCTATGTGTATTAAAGTTAGCCCATCTTCGATGGTGTACTCTTGCAGAATTGCAAAGGTAGGACTGCTTACCTGGCTTGGATCGCCACCTAGCCCTTCGCACAACCCGCGTACAAAACAAGTTTTTCCGGCACCTAAATCTCCATCAAGCAAGAGAATCGAGCCGCCTTGTAATTGAGATGCAAATTCCTTTGCAAATGCGATTGTTTCTTGTTCGCTTGCGAGCAACGTCATTTGTGCATCCAGCCATAATTTGAAATATCCGTTCCATCCGTTGTGACAACTTGTAACATGCCCTGCTCGACTGTACCAATAACAGTGGCAAGTTCCACTGGCGGCTTTGCCGAACTGGTAAAGAGTAACTCGTAATCTTCGCCATCACGTACTGCGCCCTCAACTGTTGCACCTTCTCGAAGAGGCAACAAAGAAGTATCGATTACAAGTTGCAATTGTTCAGTTGAAAGATGCGACGCGTCTTGACCAAGGCCGTCGCTTATATCAATCATGCAGTGCAGGGCTAATCCCAGTAGTTGAAGAAGTTCTTGCGCTTCTTGTATTCTCGGGTTAAATGAAAGGTGGTGACCCGCTATTGAGTTCCCAAGTTCGCCAGTAACACAAACAAAATCACCTTCTTGAATTCCCGTACGTAAAACAGCTCCTTGGGTTGGTGGCGTAGCGAGTGCAGTGACAGAAAATACTGCAGGGCCATCACTCGAAGCAATATCGCCGCCGAAAATTGGACCCCCCCACAGCTCTGCTGCTTCTTTTGCTCCACCAAACACAGCATCGCACCAATCGTTGGGTGTATGAGTAGGAACGCAGGCTGACATGACGCACCCGACAGGAGAACCAGCCATCGCAGCAATATCACTAAAGCATCTAGCTATCGCTTTTCTACCAATCGCTTTTGGATTTGTTGTTTCAGTAACGTGTGTGCCTACTACCAACTGGTCAACAGCACACAACAATCGATCGCTATTGATTTTGATTTCGCCCATGTCATCGCCAGGTCCAATTGTCACACCAGAAAGGTTTGTGCTTCGAGCATAAATAGATTGCAGTAATTCTAACTCATGCATGTGGAGTATTCTCAATGATAAGTTGTTCGTACCGCTTTGTTGCGCCTTGATACTCAGCGATTATTTTTTTACCATTGAGGCGTAGTGAAGTTTGTTGCTCATTGCATTGAAGTAATCTTGCTAATGTTGAGCCAAGTTGCTCCTTCGTGCATTGCACAATGCCTTCCGCATCTAGAAGCACTTGCACAATGTCAGCAAAATCGCTGGCGTTGGGACCAATGATAGTGGGCTTCCCTAGTGCAACCGCAACGGTAGGGTCAGAGCCATGCATAGGCACAAAACTTCTACCTATAACAACGACATCGGCAAGTGCATACGCTTTGTCGAGTTCACCGATGGTGTCGAGAACAAAATGATTCGTTTCTACTCTTTCTTCGCTTGTTCTTCTGTTGCATGGATGCAATGTTTTTACGGCGTCGTCGAACCATTCAGGGCGCCTTGGTGCAACCAAAAGTTGCACGCCGTCTGGAATGCATTCTAAAAGAAGTGCATGTTCATCTGGGGTCGTTGATCCAGCAACAATAAGCGGAACATCTGAATGTATACGAAGTTCAGCGGAAAGTTGCTTCGCTCCATCGATCGTGTCTGCGATAATCGCATTGTCCCATTTCATTGTGCCTTGCACTGAAACGTTTGTTGCACCCAATGTTCGTACGCGTGTAGCATACGATTCGTTCTGCATGCCGATTGCAGTAATGCTTTTGAACGTATTTTTTAAGAGAGGTTTTGCAATCGAGTACCGTTTGAAACTTCGTTCAGATAAACGTCCATTGATAATCACAACTGAAATATGTTGCTTCTTGCAGCGTGCAATAAAATTTGGCCACACTTCAAGTTCTACCAAAGCAACAACAGATGGTTGTACCCTTGTTATAAAACGTTTCACTGCACAACTAAAATCAAATGGATAGCGAGTAACTTCGCATGTATCGCTAAATAACACGTTCGCTCTGTCCATACCAGTGTCGGTGGTAACGCAAATCACAACATCAAAACCTTGTAATTGCAGATCCGAAACCAACGTCTTAATAGCATTTACTTCCCCTACCGACACGGCATGCAGCAAAATGCGTTTTTTATGTGGGGGTAGGCTGGCACCAAATCCAAGTTTCCCCGCCAAGCCTTTTCTGGCTGGATGCCCCTTGCAGCGCGAATAAAGCGCGTACAGGGCAAGTACGGGTAGTAGAAGGGAATATGCGATGTCTCTAAGAAACGGCATTGGTTGCATTGTATCTCAGTGGACAATATTCAACTACCTTCCGATAAATAAGAAACTTTCTTTCTGAATTATCGAATGTTACAGTAGCATAATGGTAAAACCATGCCACAATAGACTGCTTCTACAAATTACGATAACTCGAGAAACAACACTCTTATGATGGAACTACACATTTGTGCTCGCAACGGCGGGAAAGTACTTCGAAAGTTTGCCTTAGGCGATCTTGAAGAAGTTATCATTGGGCGTGACGAAGATTGCGATATCCGTATTAAGTCGCCAGTTGTTTCACGCGAGCATTGCACTATCGAACAAGACTCAACCGGTTCACTTGTTCTTACAGATAGCGAATCGACTTCAGGCACATTCGTTGATGAAAAGAAAATTGATTCAGTCCGCCTTGAAGATGGACTTGAAATTGTTATTGGTCCAGCAGTTTTGAAATTTTACGATTCTGGAATCTAACTAAAAATCAAAGATTGCTTCGTTGGTGCTTTAGGTCTTCGATCATTCGTTTGATGCGGGAAATATTTTCTTCGCTAAGACCCATCATCATTCCAGTTTCGCCCAATTTTTTGGACCATCGAATGAGTTCTTCGCCAGCTTTGATTTGATTTCCAATTCGTTCGCGCGGGGAATCGCCCGAGACATTTCCACCAAGTTCTGCACGCAACTCATTACCTACTTGCTCAAACTCTCCAAGTGTCGCCCACCATTGTTCAGCGATGTCTCTGCCGTAAGAATCAATTTCAATCCATTCTTCTAAATCAAGGTGTGCTGCAAGTTCTTCGCCAGTATCAGCAATGCCATCGCAGAGACCAGAATCAAGTGCTTCTTGAGATCCTAGTGTCAAGTTGCGACCAGATTTACTGAGCACTACATCACCAAACTCATGTGCGTAGTATGTGAGTTCACCAGTTTCAGGATCTACATCGTACGAAAAGTTAAGGTCGACTTTTACCATGCAACCAGCAACTAGCGGCGTGTGGCTTGTGCGGGCAAGTACAGATTCTAGTTCTTTTATCCAACCAAACAGTTGCCAATCTGGTGAAACGTTATCAATGTGCCCTGAGTACATGGTGATAGAGCCAAGTTCGCCAGCGCTTCGATAGTACACCTCATCGCAAAGAAAACCAGTTGCAGCTGCGCCTGAAATTGCATGGTCAATCCAAGCAATAAAACGGTGACGTTCGCGTGCCTCAAAAACAACGTCGCGAATTTCGGACCACTTCAATACCGAGCCGCCACCTGAGTGTATTTCAAAAACTATAATTTGACCTGGGCCATATTTTTCATCAATGTGCGCAACTAGATCGCGGATTTCAGTTGGCCTGAAGTACGTGCCTACCATTTGGTGTAAAGGTAAAACAAACACACCTTTTGGTAAATCACCCTCTACAGCGAGAGATTTCTTGTCATCAACAGCTGTATCTGTAGAGTCACCAGTTTCTTCTGTTCCACTTGAAATGTCTTCTGAATCAGTATCGTCTTTCGGTTCTGTTTGCTCGCCTTCGATGGATGTGATTTTATCTATGAATAGAAATTCATCACCGACCATGATGTACGTTTTAGTTGCTCGTGTAAGTTCTCCAGTGAACGTTGACTTCTTGCCGTTTTCTTCGTATTGGATTGTTATAACTTGCCCAGTGACACCATTCCATATAGATCCATCTTGAAGGCGAATCTCAATGTCAGCGGCAAA
>JABJDN010000101.1 GCA_018665385.1 Phycisphaerae bacterium
ATTTCGGCATGTCCTATTCAGCATTTATGGTTCTTGCAGGTGATACGATGATGTTCTATAAGCATCTTGAATACTCTGGCAATAACTTGATTGCTTCTATCGCTGAGAATACTGGCGTTAGTTTTGAGCAAGCATCACGAATGCTCTTTTCGCCATGCGATACTAACCAGCAATCAGACATAAGTAAAGCAGTTCGTGACGCAACACGCTCAACACACGAAGCAATCGCAACAGATGCTATGAAGTGCATTCGTCATTATGGCGTTACTAATCGCGGGCCACTCTCGTCCAAACTATTGGTAACAGGTAGCGCTGGTTGGAATTCCCATTTAGCGAATGTCCTTGCTACAGCGTGCAATCAAGAAGTTGTGCCTACAACTGCAGAGCCGCATATACAGCAATTATCGCCTGAAATCACTAAAATTCCAGGCTGGCACGTTGCACTAGGCGTTAGCCTTGCTTCATTACATGCGACCCAACAGCGTCGCGGAACAGACCGCTCTATAGAGGATGCCGCATGAATTTATTACCCGAACAATATGTTGAGCGAAGTAAAAATAAAGCTCGTAGCGGGCGTGTGGCTGTAGCGGTCATTTGCACCCTTTGTGCACTTGCTGCAGTTGCTACACATTCTAGACTTGCGATGAATACAGCCGTTGCAGGTCTAGTTACAACGCAAGCCCGTGCCAACAGTGCTTTAGAAGTTGAGATTGACGCTTCTTCGTTAGAGAACAAAAAGGCAAAGCTCGAATCGTTTGTAACACGCTACGCAAATGAAAACACTGTGTTCCCGATGGGCGACTTGGTTGCAACAATCACAAATATGATTCCAGATGAAATGACACTCGAGGAACTTTCCCTTGACATTATTGAATCGGATTTTGGTAACGGTATCAGTGGGCGATTGTCGGGTTTTGCAGAAAGTGATGAACGAATTGCAAGTTTTGTTTCTGCAATGCAAAACGAGAATCCATTTGGATCAGTGAGCATGGATTTTAGTCGTTCAAGAACTATACGAGATCAGCGAGCACGCGGATTCAGAATCAGTTTCCGTATAGATTTAGATAAATCTTGGACGGTTTCAAGAACTGTGGTCTCAGTTGGAGGTGAAGAATGAGTGCAACAAACGAACGATGGATGCTCTTTGGTACTTTTGTGTTGACTGTTTTGTTTGTTTCGCTGTTTATATGGCCGAACTACAAAAACACAAATCAAGCGAAACTAGAGACAGAAAACCTAGAATCTAGAATTCAGCAAATTGAACTACGGCAAGCCGAGGTTGAAAAAATACGCATGGATTACGAAGCTCTTAAAGCACAAGTACAGATTGATTGTAAGCAAGTGCCTTTTATACCTGACATGTCTCAAATTGTTCAAGCTCTTTCACTTGAAGTCGATGGGCGTAAAGTGTTAGACCAATCTTTCACCGCAGGCACTACTTCAAAAAATTCGGCTACCGATGGCTTCGCAGCCCAAACGCTAGCAGTGACGTTGCATGCAGATTTCGATTCAATATTTTCAGTGATTCAAAATGTAGAAGCGATGAACCGACTTGTACGGGTCTCTTCAGTGAGGATGATTCGAAAAGAATCGGATTCAGACGCAACAGCCCCAGCCCTAGAAGCAGCGATTGGTTTACATGCAATGTACGACGTACTGGAGGAAGAATAAGATGCATTCGAAAATGAAAAGAACATGGCAAACGCTTACGGCGGATAAAAGACGATTCAGTCTATTCTGCACGTTACTTTTTGTGGGTCTATTGCTTTGGGCACGAATAATTGTGATTGCAAGACCTGCAAGAACAGCGATTGCCGCACCAATAGTCGTGAATCCTTCAGCTGAAATTTTGTACTCCGATAACTTGACTACGCCAGCGTATCTTGAAGCAGTGCCACGTAAGAACCCATTTGAAGTTAACTCAACGGTATTCCCAGAATACGTCGCATCGCCCGATAATATACATGATTCTATGCCCGTGTTAACAGATTCCACCGAAAGTGAGTTCGTAGCAACTCTTAAGCTTGAAGCGATTATGGGAGAAATGGCCGTCATAAATGGACAGGTAGTGAGCGTAGGTGGAATTATTGGCTCGCAAACAGCGAGAGAACCATTGCGCCTCAGTGCAATGCAAGGACGTACTGTCATCATATCTGCCGGAGACCGCCGATATGAACTCTCAATAGCGCCCCTTCACCAATAGGGTGTAGGTGCGTGCATGGAGACGCACCTGTGAAATATTTTCATTCTATATTCATCGTAACCCTTCTTGGAATTGGCACCTTAAGTGATGGGCAAGAAGAAGTTGCCCCGCTTGAACTTCCCGATGTCGTCATGGACGAGTTTGGGACGGTTGACCTTGTTGTGAACGAAACCGAAGTGACCCAAGTTCTTGAAATGCTTGCAATTCAAAGCCAAAAGAACATCATTGCGAGCAATAGTGTCACAGGAGCAGTCTCTGCAAACTTATACGATGTAACTTTTAACGAAGCGCTCAATGCGATACTTCGCGTTAATGGTTATGGCTATATTGAAGAAGGTAATTTTGTCTATGTATATACACAAGAAGAATTACAAACTATAGAACAAGCACGACGAAGAAAAGATAGTCGTATATATGAACTGCAGTATCTTTCAGCTACAGATGCGGACGAATTCGTCAAGCCATTGTTAAGTGACGATGGCGAAGCAGCATTTAGGGGCGACGTCCAAACTGGCTACCAACCAACTTTGACAGATGGTGGTGCAGATAGCTACGCTTGGGCTAGTAAACTCGTTGTCAACGATTACGCAGAAAATCTAGATCGAATTGCTGAACTTCTAAAAGAACTAGATACAGCTCCAGCGCAAGTTGTTGTTGAAGCAACTGTTGTTCAAACAACGGTCACCGAAGACAATGAATTTGGTATAGATTTTACTGCGCTTTCTAACATCAATATTGGTAATTTAACAAACCCACTTGGTGCTGCTCAAGATATTATAACAGGTGCAAACGTGCCAAATCCAGGAAACACGACTGTAGTGTCTTCAGGAGTTGGAGGTACAAGCGCAACGCTTTCAGGTGGGCTTAAAGCTGGAATTATCCAAGACCATATCGGCGCATTTCTGAAAGTGCTTGATCAAGTTGTCGACACTACAGTGCTAGCGCGTCCACGAATTACATGTTTGAATAGACAACGTGCCGAAGTTCTTGTAGGTACAAGAGTGGGGTATTTGTCATCTATCCAGACCGACACGAGTACTACGCAAACAGTAGAATTTTTAGATACTGGCGTGCAACTCATTTTCAGACCATTTATTTCTCCTGATGGAATGATTCGAATGGAACTGCAGCCAAATGTTTCATCGGCGACATTGCGTCCAGATGGAGGTCAATCAGTACCTGATGAAATTACCCAGTTACTTAAGACAAACGTGCGCTGTCGTGATGGCGAAACGATTATTTTAGGCGGACTTTTTCGAGAGACTTCAACAATTACGAGAAACCAAGTTCCTTTCTTGGGTGATATTCCGTTGTTAGGAAATGCCTTTAGAGGGCAAGACGATACAGTTGTGAAAGAAGAAATTATTTTCTTGCTCACTCCCACCATTATTCCTGATGAACAATTGTGGGAAGCGGGTAAGGACTCGTTAGAAATAGTGAAAGCCGTACGCATTGGTGCTCGTTCTGGTTTATTGCCATTTAGTCAGGACCAAATTACAGCTAACTACAACCGGGACGCACTTGACGCCTATAGAGAAGGCGATCTTGATAATGCGCTCTATTGGTCTAATTTATCCTTGCGTTCTGCTTCAATGCAGCCAGAAATGATTCGCCTTCGAGAACATATTACAAACGAGCAAGAATCATTTTGGGAACGAGATTTACTTCATAATCTCATGCTGAAAGAACAAGAAAATGTGCAAGCAACTGTGGAGATTGAACAGTGAAAAAGTGTCTAGTACTCGCGGGGTTCATTACCATTATTTGTTCTAGTTGCTCAGGCCCAACAAAGGCAGGCAAAGAAGCAAGAGTAAATGCACATAGACGCATGGACATAGTGAATGCAGATTTGGCAGCGCAACAAGCGAAGCAACAATTCGAAGTTGGTCAACTTGATGCCGCAGAAAAAACTATAGATGCAGCAATCGCTCGCTTCAATGAAAACGGTTCCTATTACTTATTGCGAGGTCGTATTCTGCTCGAGCAACATCAGCTAGATGCTTCTTATGCTGCATTTCAACAAGCGGTTACATATAGCCCTGAATTGTCTGAACCCCATTACTTTCTTGGTGTGTTACACCAACGCTGGGCTGAGGACAAAGAAGCACTCAAAGAGTACATACTTGCAATGGAGTTAGATTCTTCGCACCCGCAATACTTACTTGCTGCTGCAGAATCGTATGTAGCATTAGGAAAACAAAACGAAGCAATTAAATTGTTGCAAAACGCAAGCCAAGAATACCAGCATCAACCCACGGTCGCATCGTTAATGGGGCACATTCATCTAAGCCAAGGGAACCACGAAGAAGCAACTCGCTGGTTAGAAGATTCTCGTATGCTCGGAAACGACCATATAGGAATTTCGACTACGATTGCTTCAGCACAATTTCATGCAAAGAAGTACGGCGATTGTTTGATTACTCTTGCACGGTTAGAAGATCAAACTGGCGAGCTTAGTACTGTCTTTCAACGCATACGTGGAAAGTGCCTTGCTTCTACGGGTAGAGTGATTCAAGGTCGAGATATCTGCTTACGAATCACACGCGAAACGCCAGATGATGTTGGCGCTTGGAAAGATTTGGGTTACATTGCATGGGATATGGGCGATTACGAACGTCTAGGTAGATGCGGCACCAAAATCACCCACTTAGACGCGAATGCAATAGAGGGGCAGCTCTTTCAGGGTATTGCAGCAGTGCATTCTGGGAACATGGAAGTGATGCAGGATATTCTTTCGAAGTTAAAGTCCGATAACGATACTATTGGTATTCATGTACTTCTTGAAAATGCTTTAAAAAGCGCAAAATTACGCACAGAAACAGTAAATACACCGAATATGCCCTCAAATTCAGCCGAAGGTTCAGTTGACCAACAAACAGCAAAATTAGCAATTGTTGGTACAGATTCAAACGAAACCCCGTAAGACACGATTGTCTCCTACCAGGGTTTCACAACCTTAAGGCAGGCAACAGTGTTTACAGAACTCATTTCAATCTCAATCATAGTCAGCACTACAGCAATCGCGGTAGTCGCTTTCTTCATTGCAAAGAAATGGAAAAAACTGGGCGCTGAGGCAGTTGCTGCATTACAAACAGCAAAACTGGATGCAGACGAAGCAAAAGCCAATCTTGAATCAGCGAAAATTCACGGGTGTATTGATCGTACACGTCGTCGCCAGGTAGAAGCAGTGTTCGATGTTCTGAGAGATTCAGTTCTCGTTGTAGATGCGCATGGCGAAATCTTGCATGCAAACGGTTGTGCAGAAGGCTTGCTTTTTGTTGCTCCAAGCGAAGCCGCTGGAATGCCATTAGCAGATGTAGTTATTGATCACCAACTCGTATCAACAATTTCAGATGCACGCTGCGGTCTTCCAAAAGAAGGCCGTCAGTACGAACAAGAAATCCAAGTAGGCGGCGAAACAGTCGCGTACGAGGTGCATCTTCAATCCGTTGGGCACAAAGACGAAGCAATGCATGCAGTCGTTACTGTATTGCGTGATTTATCTAGAGAACGTGAAATTGCTCGTCTGAAAAGCGACTTTGTCTCGAAAGCTAGCCATGAACTACGAACTCCTCTTTCGTCAATTTCTGCATATATTGAAATGCTAGTTGATGGTGACGCTGCAGACGAAACCGCTAGGCAAGAGTTCTACGCAGTCATTTCAACAGAAACAGTTCGTCTTCAACGCATGATTAATAACTTGTTAAACATTAGCCAAATCGAAGCTGGTCTTATGCATATCGATAGGGAGCGAGTTGAATTTGGCGAACTTGTAGAGCGAGCTGTGCGAAACATGACACCGCAGGCGCACGCAAAGTCATTAGATATACACACAGAGCTTGCGTCAGTTGATTTAGCAGTCAAAGGTGACAGTGACATGTTGTACCAAGTAGTGGTAAACCTTCTTTCCAATGCAATAAAATATACACCTGAAGGTGGGCGAGTAACACTTTCAGCAGATGCAGAAAACCTAACGCATAGTTTGCATTTCTCAGTATCAGATACTGGGCTAGGCATTGCCCCAGATCAAACAGAAAAAGTGTTTGACAAATTCTACAGAGTAGAAAACTATCGCCGAGTAGCGCAGGGGACAGGTCTTGGGTTGAATTTGTGCCGCCATATCGTAGAAACACTCCACAGCGGGCAAATTGGTGTTGAGTCACAATTAGGCATGGGCTCAAAGTTTTGGATTTCAATACCAGTAGGAGAATGCAGCGTAAAACTTGCAGCATAAAGAAGTATGGAAACGAAGACTCATAAAATTCTAATTGTGGACGACGAAGCACATATTTTGCAAGTTCTCTCATTGAAACTTCGCAATTGTGGCTATGAAACTACAACAGCAGTAGATGGCAAGGATGCACTTCGCCAAGCGTTGACGGACACTCCTGATTTGATTATTTCAGATGTTCAAATGCCATATATGAATGGTCTGGAACTATCTAATGAACTTTCAGTTAATGCAAAAACAGCACATATACCTGTGGTAATATTGACTGCTCGTGGACATACACTTGAATGTAGTGATACTGATATACCAAATATAAAGAAAGTTCTTGGCAAGCCTTTTAGTCCACGCGGCGTTGCAGAACTAGTTGCAGAGTTACTTATTGACGTGCCAGCGAGCAGTACATGCAATTCGGAGGCCGCATGAAAACCCAGCATACAGCAACCTATTCTCAGCAAGCGAATGACGCATTTGAATTACAAATGCGTGCTGTAGGTATTGTTGTGTTGCATGCAGGGCTACATGGGAAGTTAGCTGCTAGTACACCTGATTGGTTTACTGATTTGCTTTGCAAAACGCCTATGCTTCAACGAATAGTCCAAGCAAACATACGTACTTGGACAGAAGAAAACAACATGCAATGTACTCAAGTATGCACCGGTCTATGGGTTGCTCCAATGCAAGCCTCTGGCCGCAGACGTACAAGCGAGTGCGGCATAGGCTTATTTGTAACGGATGAATTTTGCGATGGCGAATCATTCCACGCAATTTGCCAAGCGAGCAATGCTGATGTAACGATGATCCGAGATCTTATTGCATCTATAAATCCTATGTCAACAAAAGATGTAGCCCGAATGGCATCGTTGTTCCAAATGGCCTGGAATGTTTCCGTGCAAAACGAGGAATCAAAAACTACTGTTGAATCAGTTGGGCAAGAACTTGCTGATTCATACGAAGAAATCAGCATGCTCTACACAATGACGAGCAGTATGAACTCTGTGAATCATCCCGAGCGTTTTATAGAACTTGCTTGTAGCGAACTTTTGCAAACACTTCCATACGAATGGATTGGTGTTCAACTCACCACTGGTGATCGTTTGCCAAAGCCCGGAGACAAACTAGTTGTAGCGAGCAATGAACAACTGCAAACTGAAGAGTTGCAACAGGCGGTTTCATCATTACTGATGACCGTTGAACCTGGAAAAACACAAATAGCGAACGGAGACGATGCCCTCACGCTAGAGTTTGGGCCAGCAACGTTGGTCGAGCCCATTCTAAAAGAAGGTGCAGTTGTTGGGGTATTAATCGCAGCAAACAAGCAGGGCGAGGACAATTCAGCGTCTTCGGTAGACATTAAGTTGCTTTCAGCAACAGCAGCGCAACTTGGTATTTTTATCGAAAATGCACTTTTGTACGAGGATTTGAACGCTACGTTCCTTGGAACGCTTGAGGCACTAACAAATTCAATAGATGCGAAAGATAAGTACACGTGCGGCCATTCTCAACGAGTGGCTTTATTAACCGCACAACTCGCTACAGCAGCCGGTCTTAATCCAGATCAAGTCAATCGATGTCGTATTGCCGGTCTAGTCCATGACATTGGCAAGATTGGTGTACCTGAAAGTGTACTTCTAAAGAAGGGCGGTTTAACCGATGATGAATTCGCATCTATCCAAAAGCACCCAGAAATCGGTGCAAAGATCCTACAAAAAATTCCACAAATGGAAGACATTCTTGGCGGAGTTTTGCATCACCATGAAAAATACGACGGCAGCGGGTACCCACACGGTATCGCTGGCGAAGACATTCCAATGATTGCCAGACTGATTTCCCTTGCGGACACATTTGACGCGATGTCTTCAACAAGGACGTACCGAAATGCAATGACTCGCCAGTCTGTTTTAGATGAGTTGAGCCGTGTTTCTGGAACGCAGTTTGACCCAGAACTTACTGATTTGTTCGTAAAACTAGATTTTTCTGAATGGGAAATGCTCATGATTGAACATCAATCATCGAATAAAGAGGTTCCTATAACTCTCAAGGAGGCATCATGAATATTACTTCTGAAGCACATCTCGCAGCGACCGTAATCACTATTACAGGTGAGTTTATGGCCGATGATGCCGATCGATTCCAACGAGATATGCGTGAAATCGGTGAAAATTTCAATTCGAACATCATTATTGATTGTTCAGAATTAGGACTTATTGATTCTGTTGGGCTTGAGTCTCTGCTTTGGTTATCCGATGAACTTAGCCGTAACAAATATAAATTAAAATTTGCTGCTGTCAATACCACTGTGCAGCGAGTCTTCGAATTAACTCGACTTACAAGGGTGTTTAGTACACATGAATCTGTTGAAGAAGCTGCGCGGAGTTTCGCGTAAAAAGATATGACTAACTTGAATGACAATATGAACGCTTCCATTACTGCACAAGCACCGCTTGGCCAGTTGCTTTTGCGTAGGGGCATTTTGTCTGAAGAACAACTTAACAACGCGCTTGCATTCCAGAAGGGGTGCGAGGTTCGAAAACTCTTAGGCGAAGTGCTTGTGGAACTTGGATATGTTGACGATCGCGGTGTACTTGAAACTCTTGCAGAAGCGTACGGAATTCCATTTGCTTCTGATACTGCACGACTAGCTGACCCGAAAGTTATTGAGTTACTACCTCGTGACTTCCTTGAAGAGCATGGCGTCTTGCCTATGTTTTTAGTACGCGGCGTTCTTACTGTTGCAGTAAGTGAACCAGCAAACTTGTACCTTATTGAAGAAATCGAACGGCGTACCGGGCATCGCACTCAAATTGTTGCAGCAACAGCGAGCGACATTGAGTCAGCGCATAGCTCATATTTGCCAGCTGCAAATGTGTTTGTTATCGATGAGATTTACGAAGACATCGATGAACACGATTTTGCAGTCATAGAACATGAGGCGACAGAACTTGCAGATCTTGAAGAAGACGCAGGCCATGGACCTGTTGTCAAACTTGTTAACTTTTTAATATATTCTGCTGTGCAAGAGGGCGCGTCAGATATTCATATTGAGCCAGGCGATCACTCGCTTCGAGTTCGGTACCGTATTGACGGACGGCTTTTCGAAAAGATACAGCCGCCTCATAAGATGCAGCAAGCAATTTCCAGCCGCATAAAAATAATGGCGAACTTAGATATCTCAGAGCGACGCCTTCCCCAAGATGGCGACTTTAATGTCATGATGGATGGTCGCCCTATTGACTTGCGGGTGTCAACAATGCCAAGTAAGTTCGGCGAAATTGTAGTCATGCGAATCATTGACAGCAAGAACAATCGCCTTTCGTTAGAAACACTCGGCTTTAACGAAAAAATGCTTCTCGATTGGAAAAGTATTGTAGAGCAACCAAATGGCGTAGTACTTGTTACAGGCCCTACTGGTTCTGGCAAGTCCACAACGCTGTATTCGGTGTTGTCGCAACTTGATACAAACGAAATCAATGTATCTACTATTGAAGATCCAATCGAAGCGCAAATCAAAGGTATTAACCAATCACAAATTAACGAACGTGCTGGTTTTACATTCTCTAAAGCACTTCGCTCTATGCTTCGTCAAGACCCAGACGTGCTCATGGTTGGTGAAGTTCGTGACACTGAAACAGCGGCTATTGTTTCGCAAGCCGCACTGACCGGTCATCTTGTATTCTCAACGTTACATACGAATGATTCTATTAGCGCTATTACACGACTTATAAATCTCGGTATCGAGCCTTACCTTGTTGCTGCGACTGTACGTGGTGTTTTGGCACAACGCCTTGTCCGCAAAATATGTCCGAGTTGTAAATCAGCTTGGGAAGGCGACGATGCAGTGCGACACGCCTGTGGTGGAGGCGAGTACTTTATGGGTTCAGGTTGTAACCGCTGCAGGGGTACAGGATTTGCTGGTCGAATTGGTATTTTCGAACTTCTTATTCCAACAAACGAATTGCTAGAAGCAATCGGTCGCGGAGCCTCTTTACAGGAGTTACGCACATTGACTGACCACGCCACCCTCCGTGTTGATGGCTTAGAAAAAGTATCGCAAGGGCTAACAACACCAGAAGAAGTGCTGTGCGTTACAAGGAGCGTTGCCTGATGAACGCTGTGATGAATAAAGAAACATTTGCATGGAAAGCTCGCGACTTACACGGCCGTGAACTTTCTGGCTCGCAAGTCGCGTTGAATGAAGACGAAGTAGCGACTTCATTACGCACGCAGGGATTATTTATCACTGCAATTGATCCAGAGCCATTGTTGCAAGCTGAAACCGAAGTAAAAGATGACATCATGACAGCGATAGCACAGAAACGTGTGAAGCAAGATGACGTTATTGCATTTTGCCAACAACTAGCAGTTATGCTTGAAACAGGGGTTCCACTTTCAGAGTCTCTTGAAGCACTGATGGAACAGACTAAGCAAAAAGAATTCCGTGATGTACTCACTGGAATACATAGCGATGTATGCGGTGGCGATGCATTGTCTCGAGCGCTTGCGCGTAGAAAACGAGTATTCCCTCGAATAGTCGTTAGCCTTGTTAGAGCTTCTGAACTTTCTGGAACGCTTCCAATGATGCTTGAGCGCGTTGCAAGTTACTTGTCACGCGAGCGCAAAACAATGCGTGAAATTAAGGGTGCAATGACGTACCCCATGATTATGGGCTTTACTGCGGTAGTAGTGACATCGCTTATTGTGACATTTGTGTTGCCTCGATTCGCAAAAATATATGAAATGCGTTCCGCAACGTTGCCAATGCCGACAAAAATATTGATGGCAATAAGCGATGGTTTATTGAGTTCGTGGATGTATTGGATTCCTGCTCTTGCAGTGAGTGTATTTGCCGCAATAGTATGGCACAAAAGTCCAAGCGGTCGAAACTTTTTTGACTGGTTGAAATTGCGTACGCCTGTCGTTGGCCCAATGTTCTGCCAACTGTATACAACTCGTGCTTCGCGAACACTTTCTACGTTACTCGCGGCCGGTGTTGGCATTCTTGATGCAATCGGAATTTGCAGAGACGTAACGAATAATGTACAGTTTGATCGTTTGTGGACAAACATGGAAAACGATGTTCGTAATGGGCATGCAATTAGCGACGCTGTTTTTGAGTCACCCTTTGTTCCTTCCTATGTTGCATCGATGATGGCTTCTGGTGAACGTTCTGGCAAATTGCCAGCGGTCATGGACCGTGTCGCCAGTTTCACAGACGATGAATTAGAGTCGCGTGTCAAAAGCGTGAGTGCAATGATTGAACCACTCATGATTATTATCATGGGAGGCGTTGTCGGCGGCGTAGCAATTGCAATGTTGTTACCGATTTTCAGCATGTCAAAAGTTATTTCTGGCACGTAAGACTTCAGTGGGCTATGCTCTGGGGGCGAAACAAAGTTCCTCGGCCACGTCAGCTCCCAACCACGCTTCTAACGCTGCTCGAATTTCATCAGCGTTTTTTGCAAGACGCACGCGCTCTTTGAGCGGTTTAATATGACCGAGTGTTCTGCCGTACAGCGCAATTCGATTTGTAATGCAGTGCAATGCTGATCGCTCACCGCGGTGTTCCAAAATAAGTTCTAGATGCCGAAGGATGATTTTTATCTTGTCGTTGCGGGTGCGAAAGACTGGAGATTCACCACGTAAACTTTTGGTGATGTCTTGAAAAATCCATGGTTCTTTCATTGAGTGGCGCCCAACCATAACGCCGGCGCATTTGGTGTGCTCAAACATGTGTTGCGCAGTTTCTGGCGAGTGTATGTCTCCGTTTCCAATTACTGGAATTGAAACCGCTTCGACAACTCTCGCAATGCCGTCAAGGCACGCGCTACCTGAAAATTTCTGGCTCGTAGTTCGACCGTGCACGGTGACTGCTTGGATGCCCGAATCTTCCAAACGTTTTGCAAGGTCTGGCGCTGTAAGTTCGTTTGCGCCCCAACCGAGCCGGACTTTCGCCGTCACGGGCACACCATCGCAAGCATCGACAATTTGTTTGGCAAGATTGGCAGTTCTACCAGGCGTCTTCAGCAACAATGATCCACCATTTTTCTTGCAGACTTTATCAACTGGGCACCCCATGTTGATATCAATCACCGTTGCGCCTTGCGTCACTGCCCAAGCACCTGCTTGAGGCAGAGGGTCTTCTACGTTGCCATAGACCTGCACAGAAAGTGGCCTGTCGTCTGGATGTAGTTTTGCTTTTTCCCGTACGGCAGGTATCCCAAGTACGATTGCCCTTGAATTGAGCAGTTCTGAACCTGCTAACCCAACGCCACCAATTTCCCTGCATAGCAGCCGAAATGGTAAGTCCGTAATGCCAGCCATGGGGGCTAACAGTACTGGGCTGTCTAATTTTACGTGTCCTATTTTCACTTGTGCCATTCTGGCATGTTCTTCTTCTAAAAACCATACATAAGACAGGTAAAAAAGGCGAAAATTCTCTTATTCACACTGCACAAGTGGCATCAGGTTTGCGTATTAGTACTATTGCTACAGCAAATTCCCATCGAGGAACGCTCGTTAGCAGAAGGAGACGTAACTATGTCAAAAATTATAGGAATTGACCTTGGAACAACAAACTCGGTAGTCGCAGTGATGGAAGGCGACCAACCAAAAGTTCTAATCAACAGTTCGGGTAACCGAACAACACCATCAGTAGTCGGTTTTACCGACAAAGATGAACGCCTCGTTGGCCAGCCAGCCCGTCACCAACAAGTGACAAACCCAACTAATACTGTATTTTCAGTAAAGCGGTTTATGGGTCGTCGGCATGACGAAGTGAAATCCGAAGAAACCATGGTGCCGTACGGCATTCTTGGTGGCGACAAAGATCTTGTAAAGATCGGTGTTCGTGACAAGGAATACACGCCACCAGAAGTAGCAGCGATGATTTTGGGTGAACTCAAGAAAGTTGCTGAAGACTACCTTGGAGAAGCTGTAGATAGCGCCGTTATTACGGTACCTGCCTACTTCAACGATGCACAACGTCAAGCAACAAAAGATGCTGGCGAAATTGCAGGGTTGAAAGTGGAACGGATTATCAACGAACCAACAGCGGCAGCACTTGCTTACGGTCTAGAAAAGAAAACGAATTCAAAAATCGCAGTTTTTGATCTTGGCGGTGGTACGTTTGATGTTTCTATCCTTGATATCGGCGATGGCGTCTTTGAAGTACTTGCTACAAATGGTGACACGCACCTTGGTGGTGATGATTTCGATCAACGACTCATCGATTACATTGCTGACGAATTCAAAAAACAAGAATCTATGGATCTTCGCACAGACCCAATGGCATTGCAGCGCTTAAAAGAAGCAGCCGAAAAAGCAAAGTGTGAACTTTCTCAACAAAAAGAAACTTCAGTGAATTTGCCTTTCATCACTGCTGACCAAAATGGTCCTAAGCACTTGCAAGTCACAATCACTCGAGCAACATTCGAATCAATTTGCAGTGATTTGTTTGATCGTCTTCGTAAGCCGTGCGAGTCAGCGTTGAAAGATGCTGGACTTGATGCTTCAGGCGTTTCAGACATCGTAATGGTTGGCGGTTCAACTCGAATTCCAAAGGTACAGGAAATCACGAAAGAGATTTTCAAAACCGCAGAACTCGATAAATCTATTAACCCTGACGAAGTTGTTGCTGTTGGCGCGGCTATCCAAGGCGGCGTTCTTAGTGGCGATGTTAAAGACGTGTTACTGTTAGACGTTACACCACTTTCACTTGGCGTTGAAACACTTGGTAGTGTGATGACTCGTTTGATTGAGCGTAACACAACAATTCCAACTTCAAAGAAAGAAACGTTTTCAACTGCTGCAGATAGCCAATCTTCTGTAACGATTCATGTCCTTCAAGGCGAACGTGAGTTTGCTAGTGATAACCGTTCACTTGGTCGTTTCGACCTTACGGAAATTCCACCAGCTCCTCGCGGCACTCCACAGATTGAAGTCGAATTTGCGATTGATGCAAATGGCATCCTGAGCGTTTCAGCTACTGACAAAGCAACTGGCAAGAGTCAGCAGATTGAAATCAAAGGTTCATCTGGATTGACTGATGACGAGATTGAAAAAATGAAGCAAGATGCAGAAGCACATGCTGAAGATGACAAGGCTCGTCGTGAACTTGTTGAAACCAAGAACAAAGCCGAAATGATGATGCATGAGACCAAGAAGTCCATGGATGAACATGGCGATAAGATTTCACAAGAAGCTCGTGGTTCAATTGAATCAGGATTGTCAAACCTTGAAGAAAAGCTTAAAGGTGATGATAAAGAGGCAATCGAAGCAGCGCTTACACAACTTGGTACTTCAGCTGAAGAACTTGGCAAGGCTGTGTACGAAGCAACTGCTGCTGAAGCTACTGCTGGAAGTGGCGAGGCTACTGATGGTGAATGTTGTGGTGGCGGTGAGGGCGACGACTGTTGCAACTCAAGCGACGACGTTATCGATGCCGAGTACGAAGTAAACGAAGAGTAAACGCACTCCTCCCTCCGGACTTGGTTGTATAAGTTTATTACGCAGAGCCCCTAGAAATAGGGGCTCTGTTTTTTTGGAGGCAAGTCAACCCTGTCCTCATATTCAACCATGGCACGAAGGCAGCAAGTGTAGAATAGAACGAATGATAATACTTACTGCTTTGAAAGAAGAAATCCCGACGCTGCACAAAGAAGACAATGTTTTTGTAATGGGGCTTGGGAAAGTAAACGCCGCGATGTACGCTACGAAGTTAATACTTGAACACACGCCCGATTTGGTTATCAATTTTGGAACAGCGGGTTCTATTTCAGATGACTTCACGCATGGGCTTGTTGAATGCACGGGTTTTATACAGCGGGATATGGATTGTTCGCCACTTGGATTTTGCAAACACACTACACCGTACGAAGATGATGGGCATATGATTGGAACACCTGAGATTGTGTGCGGTACTGGCGATTCATTTTTGACAGATGCTGGCGAGCTCCCAAGTCTCGGTGTGCATATTGTGGACATGGAAGCGTATGCAATTGCGAAAGTATGTCGGCACTTCAATGTTCCGTTCCGTTGCTTCAAATATATTAGTGATAAAGCGGATGAGAGTGCTGGCGATGATTGGTCTACGTTTGCGCACTCGAAGGCAGAGAAGCTATTTATTGAGAGAATAAACACTCTGTGATGGGTTGCTACAATACCCCTCATGACAACAATACAAACAACTCCTATTTCAACTGAAACTATTCAAACTTTCCGTGACGCTTTTGAGCAGGACACTTCTGCAAAAGTATCTCAAAACGCAGTAGGGCAAACAACTATAGATGATGTCGCGCTTGTGCGGGATGTTGTGCAAGGAACTGATTTTACGTTTTCAACACGTCTTGATGAGTGGAAGGCTTCAAATCAACGGCAGTCCGGTCGTTGCTGGCTTTTTGCAGCTCTCAATATGCTTCGAGTGCCTGCGATGAAAAAGATGAACGTTAAAGAGTTTGAATTCAGCCAAAACTGGGCAATGTTCTGGGATAAATTCGAGCGAGCAAACTGGTTCCTGCAACACATTATCGATACAGCAGATTGCGATATTGACGACCGTACAGTTGCGTTCTTGCTTGGAGATCCGATAGGTGATGGCGGCCAATGGAATATGTTTGTGAATGTTGTACATAAACATGGGCTTGTGCCTAAGACAGCAATGCCAGAAACGCAATCATCGTCTTGCACTGCAAAAATGAATATGATTTTGCAATGGAAACTGCGAAGTGGTGCAGAGTTACTCCGAGAAGCAGGTGCGGACATGGAAACTGTGCGGGAAGAAGTGCTTTCAGGCATCTGGCGTATTCTTTGTATTCATTTAGGAACTCCTCCCACAAAGTTTATGTGGCAATGGCAAGATAAAGATAAGCAATTTCATCGAACAGGCGAGATGACGCCACTTGAATTTGCAAATGAATACATTGAAACTCCCCTTGATGAATATGTATGCGTTGTGAACGACCCAAGAGAAACATCACCGCTTTTGACAACCTATACAGTCGAATGCCTTGGCAATGTCGTCGGCGGCGAATTGGTAAAGTACTTAAACATAGATACTACTGCGATGAAAACACTCACCCAAAAAATGCTAGAAGATGGCAAACCTGTTTGGATGGGTTGCGATGTCGGTAAGATGTTCCGCCGAGATATCGGCATTTGGGATGCAGAACTTTTTAACTTTGAAGATGTCTATGGGACTAAACTTGGTCTTACAAAAGCCCAACGATTGGACTACCACCAAACATTAATGACACATGCAATGCTATTCACAGGCGTAGATGTACACGATGGTGTGCCGGTGAAATGGCGTGTAGAAAATTCATGGGGCGATGAGAACGTTGGCGAGAAAGGTTTTCACGCGATGAATGATTCATGGTTCGATGAATACATGTTCGAAGTTGCGATTGAAAAGAAATACTTGTCAGCTGATATGCTTGCTGCATGGGAAGAAGATCCTACAGTGCTTTCACCATGGGATCCAATGGGATCATTAGCAAAGTAAATCAATAATACCTGCAGAGCCTATAACCAAACTCACGATGCCGTTCAACGTAAAAAAGGTGAATGCAATTTTTGTTGTACCCCATTTTTTCACTGTGAGATGTTCGACAATGAGTACCATTGCTGCGAGAATGATCGCAGTTTGAAACAGCCATTCAAATTGCGTATCACTTATTGAGACGCCATATAAGAATGCAATGGAGAGACAGTGCAAGATTTGGCTAATGAGCATTGCTGGTTTCACGCCCAGAGATGCGGGCATACTTTTTAATGTATCTCGAATATCACACTCGACATCTTGCAACGCATAAATGATGTCAAAGCCAGCAACCCAACACAGCACTGCCAAAGAAAGTAACCAGATTGGCAAGTGCGATAGTGCTTCTGGCTGAATTGCAATCGCAGCAGCAACTGGGCTGAGTGCAAGTGAAGCCCCAAGGTAGATGTGGCAGAACCAGGTGAACCGTTTTAGGTAGGGATAGGTAGACAGTACAAGGAGCACGGGTACAGATAAAATGAGAGGATACGTGTTACCCCAAAACGAAAAGCAACCTGTGAGAATAATGAAAAGCAGCGCACTCATACACAAATACGCTGTCGCAATTTTGACAGGCACTTCACCTGAAGCGATGACACGTTGTTTGGTTCTCGGGTTTTCGCTATCGATGTGCCTATCTATTATTCGATTTGCAAGCATTGCAACATTCCTGGCAAAGAACATACATCCCACAATCAGAATGAGTTGAATGCCATACACATCCCAGTTAATGGCGCCCTCATGTGCACCTGCAATAAAAGCGCCAAGAACCGCAAAAGGCATTGCGAAAATCGTATGCGATATTTTGATATCAGAGAGAAGTTTTATGAGAGCACGTGCCATAGAGTGAGCATGATAGAATCTACATATCATGGCACAACAAAATACTGCAAAAAAACCTAAAACAGCAATTGTTCCAACTCGAGCAGACGATTACCCACAGTGGTACCAAGAAGTCATCAAAGAAGCTGATTTAGCAGAAACTTCTCCAGTCCGTGGTTGTATGGTGATAAAGCCATGGGGGTATGGTCTTTGGGAGAATATCCAGCAGAATCTAGATGCTCGTTTTAAAGCAACTGGGCATAAGAACGCATACTTCCCTCTGTTTATTCCGCTTAGCTTTTTGCAACGAGAAGCAGATCATGTGGAAGGCTTTGCGAAAGAGTGCGCTGTAGTAACGCACCATCGTCTTGAGCCGGATGCTGATGGAAAACTTGTACCCGCAGGTAAACTCGACGAACCCCTTATAGTTCGCCCAACATCGGAAACAATCATTGGCGAGATGTTCAGCAAATGGATAGAGTCCTACAGAGATTTACCACTGCTTATAAATCAGTGGGCAAATGTTGTGCGATGGGAAATGCGTACGCGCCTCTTTTTACGTACAGCAGAATTTCTTTGGCAGGAAGGGCATACTGCGCACGCAACTGAGCAAGAAGCGATAGACGAAACATTACAGATGCTGGACATCTATAAAGAGTTTGCAGAGAACACAATGGCTATGCCAGTTGTGACTGGTTCAAAGAGCGAAGGCGAACGATTTCCCGGCGCTGTAGAGACATACTCCATCGAAGCGATGATGCAAGATGGAAAAGCATTGCAGTCAGGGACATCGCATTTTCTTGGACAAAACTTTTCGAAAGCACAAGATATTTCGTTTCAAAACGATAAGAAGGAAGTGGAGTTTGCTTGGACAACAAGTTGGGG
>JABJDN010000149.1 GCA_018665385.1 Phycisphaerae bacterium
ATTTGGAAGAACCGATCAAATGAGCAAGACTGTTGCGAATGTCTCGCACAATTGCGGAATCGAATTCGGCGACACATTACCCAGGTATAGAACGAGTTTATATAAGCCCAAGCGAGAATTAGAGTGGGAATCTATCTCAAGTTCGTTTAACGAACTCAACTGCTTTGACGTAAAGCTTACAAATGAAATCTATGACCGATTCGATATCCAGATTCAAAGAATCCCAGACATGAAGCAAGTTTCATTCGATGGCGATGAGTACGACTCGCTGTATCCTTTCATTTGCGCAGAGCAAATGCGTTCCCCGCTTGAAATCTACGCAAATGATTTAGACAAACCCCAAGTTTTATATGATTGGGTTCAACGTAACAGTACTACGCTTGATCCACTGCTAACTAGTTGCTTACAAGCAAACGAAGGCGACGGAAAGTCTTTCTTAGTTAGTTGGCTAGAACAGTCTATCCCTGTATTACTACAAGGCGAATCGATAGAGATTAAGAAAGACAATCCTCTTGAAACATTGCGTGCGCTCGTAGAGAAATTGTTTACTACGAACTAAATTTTTCAAGAGCGCTCAGCGCTGTTGAATGCGTCGAATCTTGTGATAAAACTTGGTTAGCCTGCTGAATAACTTCGACTTCCAAACCCAGAGCAACAAGTATTTTCAATCGAAGAACTTGCCAACTAAGTTCGCCTCTTTGCAATCCAACAGTTCTCAGTACACGCAATGCTTCTTCGTTACTTTTCTGCTCGTGATAATAATTTGCAAGTTGCGCCCTATCTGCTGAAGTTGCCACGCCTTGCCGAATCGCATGCAAGAGAGATGCTTCGCCCTGCTTTGGCAAACCTGATTTTAAACATAGCCTGCCGTATGCGCCAATTGCATGGTAGATGCCTATTTTTGAAAATTCAATTTCTTGCAACTGCTCTACTGATTTGTCATGGTCAAGTTGTATTAGTCCTTTGGCTATAGTTGTTATCGTTTTCTGTGGGTATGTTTTTTCTAACTGCTCCACGATTGACTGCAACGCTTCAAGTTTTCCTTGTTGGTCTAATGCTAGAACAAGCATCCAATAATCAAAGGGACTTCCTCGTAATTCGATCAGGCTAGCGCCGCTGTACTCCATCTCTTCCCATGATTCTTTTTTAAACGCAGTTGAGATTAACGACACAAAACGCTGGGTGAGTAGAGTTATTCCTGGTTCATACTTGTTGCTAACAACATGAGCAATTACATCAGACCAATCTGTATCCTCCGTCGAGGGAATCTGAGGAAATGACCTTGGCTCGTCTGGAACATACGATTCTAAAAATGACCACGTAGGTTGTTTCACACCAGCGGGGCATCCCACACCCGCAAGTAAATGAGCAGCTCCGCCAACTAGTTCAAGATATGGAATTTTCTGAATTTGACTCTCATTATCATCGACAAGAAAAGTCGAAGCATAGGGACGAATCGATTCTAATAGAGTTGCATCATCATGCGCTCTTCGATGAACAATGATAACACTCGTCTGAATATCCAGTTTCGAAATTATTTGTTCTAACTGTATCTGTGTTTCTACTACTAATTCTTTTGAACTAGATTTTCTCGCTAATCGTGGCAATACCACCCCAACAATATCTGCATCAAGGCAGGCAGGCAGTTCTAGGAATTCTTCGCTGCTTTGTATGTTCTGAACTTGCGCATCGCCTTCTACCGCTGGCCAATTGATTGTTTTAACAACCAAATCAGTATCATCCCAAAATGCTTGCGCTCTTCTATCCCTACGCTCAGACTCTCGAATTTGATACGTTTTTGAATCGACTGTTCCTCGAGTCAATATTCCATGCAACATTGGGCTCACACCTGTAGCTACAGATACAGCAATCGCTGCTGGCGGCAATGGAGGGGAAGCAACTGAAGTATGAATAGCAGTCCGCCCACCCAATACCGACGGAGCGCCCGCCATAACAGGTCCATCTGTCACAATCATTACTAATCGAGGATGTCGTTTTTCAACCATCTCAGACTGCTTCATTCGGCATATTGGATTGTATGTGTTGTGTTTAATTCAGGGTTTTCTACAACTCGAATTAATCCATCTGGCCAATGAACACGAAGCTTTTCAATAGTATTACTTCCGAGCCCAAAATGCCTTCGTGGGTCTTGAGCGGAAGCATATCCAGATGTAGTTTGTACTTCTGCAAACAGTTGGGAGCTATCGTCAAGAGTAAGCTCAACTCTTGCGCCAATAGCGTCACTCCCATGGGCATTTAATACGTGGAACGAAATCCAATTGCCTCTGTTTGGTACAACATTTCG
>JABJDN010000178.1 GCA_018665385.1 Phycisphaerae bacterium
AGTTCGATACGGCTTTGTAATTGCTGTACAAAATTATCTGGACCGCATGAAATTGCCATGAACATATCACGTGCAGGAGCGGCAACATAAAAGTTACCTTTGAATTCTGGTGCAAGCTTCGCCCAAAGAGAACATAGTAACAGTCGCGCGGCATCGTACCCATCTTGCATATTAAAAATTGCAGCGCGTCCGCCGTTGTCGCCTTCTACAATCTGTAATTTTAAATTAGGTTGGTACGCTGCTAAGTTTTCACGAGCAAGACGATCAGTTTCATCTATATCTATACCCCATCGAATCATCTGTTCAAGTGTGATACTGACTGTCATTCGTGGCATATCAATAACATACAAAATCACAGTGTCGTTCACAAATGGCATATACGCAACTTGTTCTGAATCGAGTTGTTCAAATATTGACTTTGGCTGTATGCGTGGCATGATTCGTGATTTTGTAATCGAAAAAGGCATAGGCATTTGCGAAAGGTCATCGCCTTCAAGCAATTGCTCCAGAAAATCTTCTACTATTTCAACACCACGTTCAGGTTCAGCTAACACAATGCGATACAAATTATTTAAGCCAAGATGTCTACCGTCTAGAAACAAGTCCATTGGACCTGCTAAATTCACTTCACGATCGGGAAAATGACGTCGTAATATATAAACAACTTGTTCGCAAAAGGCTTCAGGTTCTCGGGGCATGTGTGTCATTCTGGTTTTCCTTTCTATCGGTTCTCGTGCCCCCTTAAAACGCCTATTCGACTAGAAAGAAGGTGCACTACAGATAATTCTCCAAACTAGTCAAATTGTTCACTTTTTTTCTAAATCTATCTGACTTTTTCCTCCTCGTGGTACTCTGTACGTATGAACAGGCACGCAATTATCGATACCACCCAAATAGGCACCAAATCCCCCCTTCTCATCATTGCGGGGCCCTGCGTGCTTGAATCTGAAGCTGAAGCTATGCATATTGCAGAAGCTCTACATGGATACTGCCAAGATGCAGGATTGCCATTCGTTTTTAAAGGAAGTTTCGATAAAGCGAATCGAACTAGTGTGCATTCAAAACGTGGTCCAGGAATGCAACAGGGCCTTGATATTCTTGCCCATGTTAAGAGTACACTTGGAATTCCTGTAACGACAGATATACACGAAGCCTCTCAGGCGAAACCGGTATCTGAAGTAGCGGATATTTTGCAAATTCCAGCATTTCTCTGCAGGCAAACCGACTTACTCGTTGCTGCTGCTGAAACAAAAGCAGTAGTAAACGTGAAAAAAGGACAATTTTTGTCACCAGATGAGATGAAACATGTCATTACAAAATTAGAAGAATCTTTGTGTGAAAATATAATTCTTACCGAACGTGGCACTTTCTTTGGGTACAACCGATTGGTGAACGATTTCATCGGCCTGGGCGATATGCTGGAACTAGGTCCACCAGTTTGCTTTGATGTTACGCACTCCACGCAGTTACCTGGTGGTGGCAAGGACAATACTGCTGGTAGACCAGACCGTGCCTTCTTGCTTGCAAAATCGGCAACCGCAGCAGGAGTAGACGCTCTATTCCTTGAATGCCACCCTAATCCAACTGAAGCTGCTTCCGATGCTAGCACTATGCAGCCTCTTCATGTCATGGAAGAGCTCATTTCTACATGTTCAGCAATTAGAAATGCAACTGAAAGTATGAAAGTAACCGAAGAGTAAGCAATGCCCACTTGCGACCAATGCAACCAACCTGCCGTGTATCACGATGTTCGTATTGTGGATGGCGTACATAACACCACTCATTTATGTATTGAACATGCATACGAAGCTGGAGTAGATTTAGGACCAGTAGATATTTCATCAGTATTGCAAAGCGCTGCTCCAACTGAACCCATTAAGTCTTGTAGTGATTGCGGAATGACCATTCCCCAATATAAAGCAAATAGTCTTCTAGGTTGCCCTGCATGCTACGAAATGTTTCGTGAAGAACTTACTCCAATAATTGCAAAAGTACAAAACACGCACACGAAACACGTTGGACGCTCTCCAAATCAAACTACCGTTGATATGGACAGGCAATTACAGATTCGTAGACTATTGCAACAACTAGATTCTGCAGTCCACCTAGAGCAATACGAAGACGCAGCCCACCTTCGCGATAAAATTCGCGAACTTGATCAAACAGGTGGTCAAAGTGAAAATTGACATTGAGAAAAATTGCCCTTTCAATAGCGTCCACACTCCTAGTGGTGATGTTGTACTTAGTTCTCGCTCGCGACTTGCAAGAAACCTTGAAGGATTTCCATTTGTTAATAGAGCCACAGCATCTGATTGCATAGAAGTAACTTCTTTGCTTCATACGTTGACCAAGCCAACGAATGATTCAACAACGCTTGAATGGGTCAACATGGAAGAACTTGACTCAATAACAACTGAATTATTTGTTGAACGCCATCTTGTTTCATCAACACTTGCTCATGCCTCTCACCCAAGAGCAATCGCCGTTGGACCTGAATTATCACGAAGTGTCATGGTAAATGAAGAGGACCATATCCGCATTCAAAGCATACGCCCTGGGCTTCAACTACACGAAACTCTGGAAGATGTAAAAGCGTTAGATTCTCAAATTGAAGAAATAATTTCTTATGCTTTCGATGACCAATTAGGTTTTTTGACTGCTTGCCCAACCAATGTTGGAACTGGAGCTAGATTTAGTGCGATGTTACATCTGCCAGGGCTTCGAATTATTAATGATTTGCAGCGAGTCCATAACGCTTGCGAGGATTTGTCCCTAGCAATTCGAGGGTACCGTGGTGAAGGATCTGGCACGGTTGCTGATTTATTCCAAGTAAGTAATCAAGTTACACTAGGGAGTACGCAACAAGATTTATGCAAAGTACTTGCAGATGATTTTCTTCCACCAGTTATTGAATGGGAACGTAAAGCTCGCGACTTTATAGTAGACAAACAAAAAAGCAAATTAGATGATCAAACGTTCCGGTCGCTTGGCGTACTACAGAATGCACGCCTCCTAACTGCTGAAGAAGCAATGCAATGCTTAGGCAATATTCGCCTTGGAGTATGCATGCAATTAGTCGACTCTATCTCAGTACAGAAAATCAACCAACTTATGATTGAATTGCACCCTGCTCATATTAAGCATAAATATGGCATTGAGTTAACCGATGAAGAAGTTCAACATTGTAGAGCAACTCTAATTCGAAACTCTTTTCAAACGTGAAACAACAAAAAACCAGGCTTGCGCCTTCTCCGACCGGCGCACTCCACGTAGGCAATCTTTACGCATTTTTAGTCAACTGGGCTATTGCGCGTCAGCGCAATTGGTCTGTTTCATTACGAATCGAAGACATAGATGGCCCTCGAAAAAAGAAAGGCGCTTCAGAAGAACTTATCAAAGTACTTACTTGGGCAGGGATTGATTGGGACGGAGATATCACGTACCAATCAGCAACATGTACAGAAATGAATACAACACTGACTAAGTTAAAAAAACTTGACGCTATCTATCATTGTAATTTGACCCGCAAAGAAATTGAAGATTCGCTATCTGCTCCTCATGTGTATCCTTCTGAAACGTCCCCAATCTATCGCCCTGATAATGTGCGACTCCATAACGCTACTACGCCAATGGGGCAAACAAATTGGCGATTCGTTGCTTCTACCCATCCAGTCAGTGTGCATGACGAATTTCTAGGAACCGTTTCATTTACAACGGCAAATGATTTTGTGCTCTGGTCCAAAAACGATATGCCTTCGTATCAATTGGCTGTCGTGCACGATGATCACCACCAAGGTATTACTGAAGTAGTTCGAGGTAATGATTTGTTGCAGTCGGCTGCTTGGCAAAGGCAGCTCTATTCTGCTTTGAATTGGGTTGAACCAAGGTGGTATCACATCCCGCTCATCCTTGGCATTGATGGAAAGCGATTAGCAAAAAGGCATGGTGATTCAAGAATTGCCTACTATGTAGACAATGGAGTTCCAATTGAACGTATCATTGGCTTGATAGCAACATGGACAAATACTCGCTCAACTTTATCAGCTATGACAACACGTGAATTCTTAAAAGAATTTGACTTTACCACACTACCCAAGCACGATATACTTTTTACAGCGGAGGCAAACAAATGGTTACACGAATAATGCTACTTTTGATGTTAGGTTTTGGCCTGCAAGGTTGCTCGACCGCTCCGCCTTCACATGTGCTCATTGAGATTTCTGGTGAGCAATTTAATCTAGAAATTGTCAGGGATATCTCATCTAGAGCGGATGGGATGATGCATAGGACCTCTTTTTTGCCAAATACAGGGATGCTCTTTATATTTCCAGACGCTGGCGAACGATCCTTTTGGATGAAAAATTGCCTTATTGCAATTGACCTTATATTTCTAGATTCTAGAGGTACAATCATAGCATTGCATGAAATGCCCTACGAAGACCATAAAAGTGACTCTGAAAGCAATTGGGAGTACGAGCAACGTTTACTCCACTATTGGTCGTATGGCCCTGCGCGATTCGCTATTGAGTTAGAGGAAGGGTCTATTGCAGCATTAGAGTTACGTGTAAATGACCGCATTCAACTAGATCTCAAATACTTAAAGTCGATCGCCCGATAACACAAACCTCTGCCCGCATAAACGGAACAAGTGTGAAAATCGCTTTTAAAGAAACAATCAGCGATTACAAAAGGTGAATTAGAGAGAATGAAGTTCCGATGAAAAGTCTACCGTACTACGTGCTTATCAACGGATACGAAACTCTTCATGATGACTTACCTGCCAACAATATTTATTCAAAACAACTCTACTGCGAGTATGTTAAGCGACGCTTTAATTTGTAAATGGCCCCATGGCATGCCGCCGAAATTCACAACCGA
>JABJDN010000066.1 GCA_018665385.1 Phycisphaerae bacterium
AAAGAATCGATGTACAACGGAGATTGCACTAGAACTGTTGTGCATGGCGTAGTATCAGACGAGTTACAAAAGATGCATACGGCGGTAGTCGAAGCAAAAAAGAGTGCAATAGAAGCAACGAAAGCCGGCATTTCGGGTGAAGTTGTTCACCTTGAAACTATCAGAGTGCTTACCGAACATGGGTACGAAGAAGGGTTACCCAAAGAAGGCGCACCTTCAACGTTTTGTTCAATGCCTCACGGCACTGGTCACGGTATAGGTCTTGAAGTGCACGAACCTCCGCTGCTTGACAGAAACGGCGCGGCCCTTGTAGTAGGTGACGTAGTTACCATTGAGCCCGGTTTATACAGCCATGCGATTGGCGGGATACGCATCGAAGATATGGTACTTGTGACAGAATCAGATAACGAAAATTTTAACACACTCCCAGAAGGACTTTCATGGAACTAATTTTACTACTGAGTGTGCTAGCAAGTACTCCTGAGGCTTCTCTGGAATTGCTGCAAGTTCAAGAGGGCTATTCAAAACAACTCATCGCGAGCGAGCCGCAAATTATGGATCCGGTTGCATTTTGCTTTGACGACGATGGAAACATTCTTGTAGCCGAATCTTTTCGTCAAGAACAAGGCGTGGAAGACAATCGTTCAAGTGCTTTTTGGTTGCATGCTGATTTAGGATTGCAAAATCTTGATGACCGATACAATATGTATGAGTACTACGCGGACCAACGCGTGAACGGGATGGAGTATTACAAAGAGTTTGAAGATCGCATACGAAAATTACAAGATACAAATGGTGATGGAGTTTATGAGACCGCCACTATTTTTGCAGATGGCTTTAACGACCCAATGGATGGAACGGGCGCTGGTGTTATTGCCTTGAATGGTGAGGTTTGGTACACCAACATTCCGCATATGTGGAAGTTTGATGAATCGGGTACTGTAAAAACGCTGTTTGGCGATGTGTTTGGAGTACGCACTGCATTGCGTGGTCATGACATGCATGGTCTTGCACTTGGTCTAGATGGACGTATGTACTGGTCCATAGGGGACCGTGGGTACCACCTTAAACTTGAAGATGGCACTGTGTTGCACAGTCCTGGTGAAGGCGCAGTGTTTCGATGCGAATTTGATGGCAGTGACTTGCAGGTGTACCACCATGGATTGCGTAATCCACAAGAACTTGCGTTTGATTCATACGGCAATTTGTTTACTGGGGATAACAATTCCGACTCTGTTGATAAAGCACGACTTGTGTACTGTGTTGAAGGCGGAGAAACAGGTTGGAGAATGGAATATCAAACTCTGTCAGGCGCAAATGAACGCGGCCCTTGGGTGACAGAAAATGGTTGGGATCCACACTCAGAGGATAGACCAGCGTGGATTCTTCCTGCGATTGACACACTCGGTTCAGGTCCTTCTGGTCTTGTTGCGTATCCTGGTGCTGGGTTGTCTGACCGATACAACAATCATTTCTTTTTATGCAATTTTCGAGGCGGTGCAGAATACAGCAACGTGTTGAGTTTCGCAGTGGAACCAGACGGCGCACACTTTACACTTGTTGACGAACATCCATTTGTTGAAAAAGTGTTGTGCACAGATGTTGATTTTAGCTACGACGGCAAGATGGTGATAAGTGACTGGGGTGAAGGTTGGACTGGAAACTACGAAGGCAGGTTGTATTCCGTTTGGGATGAAGAACATGTTGCAGAGGGCGACGTCTCAGAATTGTTTGCAACTGGTTTTGACTCGTTAGAATCAGAAAGACTGATTGGCTTGTTGCATCATGTTGACCGGCGTGTTCGGGTTAGAGCACAGTATGAATTAGCCAACAGAGAAGAAGCATCTATGTTTGTTTCCCTCTTGGCAAGCCCGCAGCAACTCTCTCGAATTCATGCGATGTGGGGATTGGCTATGATCGATCGTAATGCATCGTTGCCCCAAATGAAACATATTGTTTCGTTGTTGCAAGATGATGATGCAGAAATACGAGCGCAAGCGTGCAAAATACTTGGCGAATCAGCGTTTACACCTGCATTCAAACAAGTGGAATCCCTCATTGGAGATACGAATGCACGGGTGTCGTACTTTGCTACTATCGCGTCTGGACATCTAGGGAATGCACACGACGCAATAGTTTCGATGCTTGAAACAAATGGCGACCAAGATGTATACTTACGTCATGCAGGTGTCGTTGCACTTGCAAACAGCCAGTATCCCTCTTCTATCGCAAACTTACAAGGAAATATGAATGCTTCTGTACGTCTTGCAGCAGTGTTGGCATTACGAAAGCTTAAGTCACCTTTTGTAGTTGATTTCTTGCTCGATACCTCCGATGCCGTAGCAACCGAAGCAGCGCGAGCAATTCATGACTCGCGAATTCAGGATGCAATGCGCGCACTCGCAGAAACCCTCCCTGTAGCACGTACTATTCCATGGCAAAAACGCGCCATTAGCGCGTGTAAATTATGGCACAACAAGCAGGCTAGTGCATTGGTTGCTGCGTTTGCTTCTGACTCGACTAAACCCAAGGAAATGCGATTGCTAGCCCTACAAGCTTTAAGGAACTGGGACCCAGGTTTCGCCCCAAATAGAGAAATTGTCGAAGGCAGAATAATCGTACGGAAACATATGGATAGGTTTGAAATGGCTGATGTACGTGTTCCGCTAGAGAAACTTATACAGGAAGCCGAAGGGGAGTTGCTCCTTGAAACTATGCATCTTGTTAAAGAGTTAAAGATGACTTTCCCAACTGGTGCTGCGAAAAGGTTCGTCGAAGACGAATCTTTACCTATCGAAATTCGTGCATTTGCCATTGAGCAGACGCTCCTTGATGATGTTGTCATGCAAAACCTGCAAAATGACAAATGGCAATTGCGTTCTGCTGCAAGGAAAGCCTTGCAAAAACGAGATACCGAAAGCGCACGTGAACTTTTGCTCGACGCTGCTCTTGAAGGAAATGTGTTTGAAGCACAGCAGGCAATCCTTGCATTAGGGAATGATCCAATTGGTTTTGCAAAACTTGATAAAGAAGCTATACCCCTAAGTTTGCAGTTTGAATATGCACAAGCAGCAGGGAACACTGAACTGTTCGGAACAGCAATTGTTGGAGAGTGGCTTCTTCATGGAGGAAATGCGACAGCAGGCAGGCAAGTTGTGTTCGAGAATTCTCGAAGCGAATGCCTTCGTTGCCACAAGGTCAATAATCGAGGCGGCATTGCTGGACCAAGCCTTGATGGCGTGGCAGATAGGCTTGACGCAGAACAACTACGCGCATCGTTGCTAGAACCAAACAAAGAAGTGACCGATGGATTCGGAGAATATTCCGCTATGCCTGCCATGGGCACATTGCTAAATGACCGAGAACTACGAGATATTATTGCGTATCTACAGACTCTTCATCAAGAAGAGTAGCTCTGTTTGTGAGTGAATTGAACACTGCGATTGCTATCGCACCTAGTAAGTAACTTAGCCCGATTGCCACAAGAACTACGTACAAACCGCTGAGAACTTCAGTTTTTACCAGTGACTTGCCTTCTGTTGCAATCAGGAATAATGCAAGACCGAAAACGTCAAGCATGCACCATCGGGAAAGCGACTCGATAACTGTGCGCATTAAGTTGTGCCCGTTCATACGCATTGGTGTGACCCAACCTATAAGTAAAATTGCTAGGCGAAGCAAAGGGATGACTCCAAGCGTTGCAACTAGTACGCAAAGCAGAACCCACAAGTGTAGTTGGGTGAGCATTTCGCCCAGATTGTAAATGCTGTATGTTCGCGAAACGAAGAACACTTGGTGAATTTGAAGAAAGTTCGCGTGCAGTGCTTGGACAAGTGCAACTCCAGAGAGGATGGCAAGAACTGGTACAACCCAACTCACTTTAAAATATTCTCGTATAAGCCAGATATAATTCGGTACGTATCGCTTAGGGTGTTCGCTTTGTGCTTCGCGTTTTGCAATCGTAACAATAATTTCAGATAAAATCATACTGAGCGAAATTGCGCCAACGAAGAAATAGACACCGATGTGGATAGTGGACGAAATCCATTGTTGTTTGTACGTCAGCGCGATCAAAAGGATGACTACGAAAATATCCATAAAAGACCATTTGCCAAGTAGCTCGATGGCATGTAAATACTTCAGTCTAGATGTTGATTTCCAAGGCATGAACCATGCGAAGAAAAGTGTAATGAGTTTTGCAAATGGAAAGATTATCGAGAATACAAGAATGAGAATTGCGATGAGGTACAATTTCGCTGTCCACATAAGGTTGACAGAATGAATTAATTTGTATGGGATAGGCTTTTTTAATGCTTCGTGTATTTCTAAAAATGGAAGTGTAAGTGCTAATATATTGAGCACGAGGGTGATAAGTAACAATATTGGAATTGGCCAACCTTTGGTTCCAACCCATCTTCGTAAGGAGGTTTTGTTTGTCACGCTTTTCATAATACATGACAAATGCCGTCAAGTGGGTTTCGTGTATAATCCCATGTTCTTATGGCAACAGTATTAATCACAAACGGATTATGGCTCGCATTTTTGCTTGGTTGGTGCTTGCTTTGTTTTGCAGACGCAAAACGGCAAGACGATTGAGTGCATAAAGGGTTATGTGCGATTTACTCGTTGATAGCACGTACTTCTTCGAGTTTTGAAAGGAAAGCATCCACGACCATCGGGTCAAAGTGTTTTCCTTTTTCTTTGGCAATAATTTCAACAGCTTCTTGATGCGGTATAGAATTTTTATAGACTCGCTCAGATGTAAGTGCATCGTAGACATCTGCAACTGCAACGATTCGAGCTGCTAGTGGAATATTACACGCCTCTACTCCGTTTGGGTAACCAGTTCCATCCCAGCGTTCATGATGTCCAAGTGCAATTTGTATAGCGGTATCAATCCAAGGGTCGGGTCCAAGTTGCTCTGAAAGAGCAATCAATATATCTGCACCAATTGGAGCATGTTGTTTCATTTGCTCAAATTGCGCCGAAGACAATTTGTTTGGGTGCAGTAGCACATCGTCCGCTATTCCGACTTTTCCAATGTCATGCAGAATAGAGGCTGCCGCAATGATAGAAACTTCACCCATAGGTAAAATTTGCGGGTTGTGCTCAGCAACTGCTCCTGCAATAACTGCCGTGTACTGACGAATACGAGTAAGGTGGCTACCAGTATCGTCATCCCTTGAATCAGCCAGTTTCGCTAGCCCAGTAATCATCGCCATTCTTGATGCAGGGGGGTCGCCATTTTCTTGTGCCATGTCTTGCATAAGAAGAGATGTTTCTGCATGAATACGCGCTTCTTTCTCGAAATGCAATTGCATTCGCAAAGCAGCAATCTCACGTTCAAGAGATTGTTGTTGTGTTATTACAGTTGGAAGAGGTAGGGAAGTCATGTCTGCAAAGCAGACAAGATGGACCCACCCGAGAAGTTTTCAGAAAAGTAATTACTTTTCTGTTTTAATGAAAAGATTTATAAACACAGCGTTGCTGCCGCCTATTCCTATAGTACCGCCGTCACCTTCAACTCGAAACCGAGTCCAGTTGCCTGTAGTCTCGCAGGGCAACTCAGTTTGCTTGCCATCTATTACGATATACGCACTCGACCCTTCTGCTTTGCATTGGTAGTCAAACACGAATTCATACGCACCGAAGGAGTCGGAAGTTGTAAGTGTGCTGCTCCCAGCTTCGCAACGCAACGTATTGCCTCCTGCAGACCAGCCATTTGCATCGTCTTGCCATCCA
>JABJDN010000168.1 GCA_018665385.1 Phycisphaerae bacterium
ACTTAAGAGAATTGTCTATGGGTTTGGATGTTTACTGGTCGCAGGAGTAGTCGTGTCTGCAACGAGTCTGCAAACTGTTCCCGATGTGATTCGGGCAAAGAAGTTTGAGGTTATCAGTAATGATGGCAAGGCAGTGGTTGTACTTGACTCGCACACGATTGAATCGGGATTGCTCGTGCAGAAAGAGATGCACTATGGATCTATTACTTCTCTAAATAGTCAGGGCGGAACACTTGTTACACTCGGTGCTGACCCTTGTTCTGGCACAGGCCAACTGAGGACTATGAACGCACACGGAAGATTGCTAGTAAATGTTGGTGCTGAGTTCCAGAAACTCCGACATGGTGTTGTTGGAAATGGAGGCTTGATTGAAACCTATCAAGAAAATGGCGCGCTCACATTCGATTCTCCTTCAGATGAAGAATAACCTTTTCGTGATCCATACAACTCCTCTCAACTTGCCAAGGCCTTGGCGAGCATGTGCTATCGTTCCAAATAAATATTGATGCTATGCAAGCGCTTTGCGACAAGGGTTTCGACCAAAAATTTGGCGCTTGCCCATTAAAACGAGTAATTCAACATAAATTAGAAAATCCCATTGCAACTAGGATACTGCGTGGTGATCACAAGAGTGGCAATTTGATTTAAGTTGGTTATTCTGGCGGTGAACTCACGTTTGAAAGCCTGAAGCATAAAAACTCGCCACAACGTACGGCAAGAATACGTACAATCAACGCATGACACTTACTTGCAAAACTGCTGGCGAATCGCATGGACCTTGTGGAATTGCCCTTATCGAAGGTCTTCCTGCTGGTTTATCACTCGATATGGACTTCATTAATAACGAACTCTCCCGCAGGCAAGGCGGCTATGGTCGAGGTGGTCGGCAAGCTATTGAGAAGGACCTGGCAATTTTCCTCGCAGGTGTTCGCAATGGCGTAACAACAGGAGCACCCGTTGTTATTCAAATTGTAAATAAAGACAGCCGTCTAGATGACCAAGAAAAAACACCGCCAGTACATAACCCAAGGCCTGGGCACGCAGATTTGTCTGGAGCTTTAAAGTGGCTTACAAATGATTGCAGAAATACTCTTGAACGGGCGAGCGCTCGCGAAACTGCAGCACGTACTGCAGCAGGCGCAGTTGCTCGCTGTTTACTTCGCGAGTTTAATATTGATTGCTTTGGCTTCGTTCGAGGAATGCGCGACGCACATGCACCAACTGAAATTTCAAGAGAAAACTGGAAAAGCATACGTGACGCCCGCGATGATTCTGCGGTGTATTGCCCAGACGATGCAACATGCAAAGCGATTATTGAACACATTCGAACCGCTAAAAAAGAAAAAGATACCGTCGGCGGCTTGTGCGAAGTACATGTGTTCGGTTGCCCTCCTGGGCTAGGCTCTTGCGTGCAATGGAATGAAAAATTAGATTCAAAACTCGCGGGTGCTGTAATGGGTATACAAGCATTTAAAGCAGTCGAAATTGGCATTGGTGCAGAGTGTGGAAATCTATGCGGTTCACAAGTGCATGACCCCATCTTATACGATGCAAGTGCAACACAAAAATCACACTTCGGATTCGAACGCCCAACGAACCACGCTGGCGGAATAGAAGGTGGCATGACTAATGGCATGCCTGTCGTTGTTCGGGGAACCATGAAACCTATAGCTACACTTCTTCAGGGAATGGACAGTGTTTCGTTGTGCACTGGCGAATCTGTACGCAGCGATTACGAACGATCAGACGTTTGTGCACTTCCAGCGGCAAGCGTCGTCATGGAAAACGCAGTTGGTTTTGAAATTGCCTCTGTGTTCCTCACATCATTTGGTGGTGCCACAATAGAAATGGTTCGAGCATCGCACGATGCATTCGCTGAAGCCGCTCGGAAGATTATTCCCTCATGACGTTAATTATTGCTTCTGCGCATGGAGCAGTTCCAGAAAATCTTAACGGCGCAGACCTTCTTGAAATACGGGTGGATGGTATTGAAACAAACGAAGCCATACAACTGTTGCCCTCGCTGCTGAAGCAATCCCCGATTCCAACAATTGTCACTTGCAGGAGCATAAGCGAAGGCGGTTTTTTTGATGGCGAGGAAGAAGAACGAGTCTCTATATACAACGCGGCTCTGGGATGCGACAGCCCTCCAAAATACATCGACATCGAACATGAAATTTTGTTGCACCATCCGTTGCTTATTGACTCGCTAACTACAGAAGAAACGGGCATTATTCTTTCATGGCATGACACAAAGGGACGCCCGAAGGATTTACTGCAAAGAGCAGTTGCAATGCAGGATGTGGCTGGCGTTGCAATAGTTAAAATTGTATGGCGCGCACGATCCATTCGCGACAACATAGAAGCGTTTGAACTTTTGCGAACAAAACAACAACCCACAATTGTTCTATGTATGGGTGAATACGGAACCATGAGTAGAGTTCTCGCGCCGAAGTTCGGTGGTTTTGCGACGTTCGCTTCCGTTGATGGAAGTACAGCGACAGCCTCTGGGCAAATCAGTATCGCCGAACTGCAATCGGTATATGATTTTTGCTCTATCAATACACAGACCAAAGTGTACGGAGTCATTGGCAACAATGTTTCGCATTCTGCAAGCCCTGCGTTCCACAATGCTGCTTTTCAAGTCACCGGAAACAATTCTGTATACCTACCACTCCAAGTTCCTGAGGGCTGGGAACACTTGAAAGCATCATTTGAAGAATTACGCAGTTACGAACCTTTGCATTTCTCCGGGGCTAGCATCACTATTCCCCACAAAGAAGAAATGATTAAACTTGCAACAGAATGCACGCCTGAATGCGCTTCAACTGGCGCAACAAATACAATTGCAATACTGCCCAAACATATAGAAGCATCAAACACCGATGTAACTGCGCTAACGGAGTTACTGCAGGGGTCAAAAAAAACACTCGTTCTTGGAACTGGCGGCGTTGCACGCGCAGCCATTGTCGCGCTACAAAAATGCAAAAGCACAGTGCACATCGCTGGCAGAACAAATAAAAAAGTGCGTGCACTCGCAACAGAATACCTGTGCCAAGTCGCATCTGAGCATGACGATCCATACGACACAATAGTCCAATGCACACCTGTCGGTATGCTTGGTGGCAACTCGCCCGATGGAAACTCACTAGAAATCCTTGCTCCCTGGGTTTCGCTGTGCCCGTCTATGCACGTATTAGATACTGTGTACATGCCTGAGCAAACCCCCCTCTTACTTCAAGCAGACAAATCGGGTTGTAAAATTACGAATGGCAACACGATGTTTCGATTGCAAGCTGCTGCGCAACAAGCAATTTGGAGTTAAATCCGCCAGCCTCTTTTTGTATTGTGAGAGTGGTTACACAATGGCGAAGTATTGCATCACCTGCTGGCTTGATGCAAATGGCACTGGCGCTTGAATGCGAACGATTCCAAAAGGCGCACGAATATCTATGCCAAGCGGGTCAACGCCAACAACAAATGGATCCGTTACATCGACACCCGTTTCCTTGTGGCATTGTTTTCTAACTGCATCTTTGTTCTCGTTTAAGGTTTTACAAATAGTACGTTCAATATCTTTCAGCGCATTTTCTCTGCACAAACCTTCGCCGTCTATGAACATTTCATGAAACCGCGTGGCATCAATGTCCACTAACGCCCACTGTACATCTGGCGGCTCTCCATGGTACACCTGCCATCTGTCTACCAGTGCACCGTGCGCGTGTTCATCGAACTGCTGCAACGACACATGCATTTCCATACAATTGTCGCAGTAATCTGGAACGAACATAATGGTATTGCAAGGCTGCAACATAGCAACCATCACTGGAATGACAAGGCGACCGTCTGGTGCAAATATGTAGGAGACATCTTGTGCGTTTTCACCGAATTGCAAGGAGGCAGTCGAATTAGACTTCAAAAACGTGTAGGCGTCTTCGGTGAC
>JABJDN010000069.1 GCA_018665385.1 Phycisphaerae bacterium
GTATATCGCCAAGCACAACAGCTCGGGCTTCTGAAGCGAGAATTTCTAATCCCTCGCCCGTAATCGCAGATACTTGCACTGCATCTGGGAATCGGGAAATCCAAACCAAACGGTCTGTGGCATTTTCAAGTTGATCAATTTTATTTAACAATAGCAATCGAGGCTGGTGCCGCGCGTCAATATCGTCAAGAGTCGCCTGCACTGTGTCCAGTTGAGAAAGCGCATTCGGATCAGATGCATCGAGCACTAACAACAACAACTGGCAGTGTGTTGTTTCTTCTAGAGTTGATTTAAAACTTGCGATTAAATGGTGAGGCAATCTTCGAATGAATCCGACCGTGTCAGAAAGCATGACTCCAGTTCCGCCACCGAGTTCCCATCGCTCTACCCGCGTCGATAGGGTTGCAAAGAGTTGGTCATGCGCCCAAGCACCACCTGCAGTGAGCGCATTAAAAATTGTGGACTTCCCTGCATTCGTATACCCAACTAAACCTACTGTAAAGTAATCGTTGTTTCGTTTTTCTACTTCGCGAACAGAACGGTCTTGTATTTCTGCAAGTTCACGGCGCAATTGTTTTTGCCTTCGTTGCACAAGTCGCCTATCTATCTCAATTTGCTGCTCGCCAGGCCCGCGAGTACCAATACCAATAGGCGCCCCGCCAGTAACTTGACCAAGGTGGTCCCACATTGCACGCAGCCGAGGATACGTGTACTCTAGTTGTGCAATTTCAACCTGCAACTTTGCTTCTGTCGATGAGGCGCGACTAGAAAAAATATCTAGAATCAATTCGCTGCGATCAATGATCTTTCTTTCTGTTGCTTCTTCCAAGTTACGGATTTGCGCTGGAGTCATATCATGATCAAAAATAATAATGGAAGCATCGACAGAATCTGCAAGCTCTTTTAATTGAGTTACTTTTCCTTTGCCAATGAACGTCCGACCGTGAGGAAGCCTACGCCTTTGGGTTACATGACCAACAACTATCCCGCCTGCTGATTCTGTTAATGCACTCAACTCGCCAAACCGTTCGTCCAACGAAATAAATTCGCCTCGTAAGGATAATGCGACGAGGATTGCTCGTTCAGCGACTACATTTAAATCTTCTCTTTGTTCGTGTCCCATAGTGCTACAGCAAGGTGTTGCTTTTGGTATTGTAATGCACTGAAAGAATACTTATTGCTTACAGGAAACGACTGAGGGGGAAAAGGAACGCGCATGTCACAGCGATCTCGTTTTATGCCCTTCATACTCGTACTTCTCGCAATTCTTGCGATAGTGCAGTTTTCAATTGCCATTACAGGGAACTCTCCTAGTTATGAATGGTTCGACCCGCTCATCGATGTAAGAGACGTACTTGTAGATAGACATGTGCAAACTCCAGATGAAGAGAGTATGCAACAAGCAGCCATTGTTGCGATGATTGAATCTCTTGATGATCCGTATGCAATCTTTGTCCCTGATGACAAAGAGAAAGCATTTATGAAAGACCTTGATGGTGATTATGCCGGAATTGGTGCCGAAGTAAGAATGATTGACGATGAACTAGTCATCATTTCGCCAATGGAAAATTCCCCTGCGCTCAACGCAGGCATACAAGCAGGCGACGTAATCGAGATGATTGACGGCGAGCCGGCAAACAACTCTACGATTACTGAACTGATTGACCGTTTAACAGGACCAGTTGGCACCGAAGTGCTTGTAGTGGCTAGGCATAAGAATGGCGAAAAAGAACAAATTACTATTACTCGTGGCCACATTCAATCGCAAAGTGTTACTGGCATAGTAAGAAGAAACCAAGAATGGACCTGGTGCTTAGATGAAGAAAATGGCATTGCCTATATCCGCATTCGCCAGTTCAATGAAACAACACCGCAAGAACTTGTCAATGCTTTAAATGCAGCAGCAAGACAAGGACTTGTGAATGGTCTTATCATTGACCTTCGTGATAATCCAGGTGGCTCACTGCAAGCGGCTGTGTATATTTCAGATTTGTTCCTTCAAGAAGGAACAATTGTTACGGTAACGGGACGCGCTGATCCACAGCGAACGATTACAGCAGACTCGTATGAAATTTTTGAAGATGTTCCTGTACTTATGCTAGTCAACGGCAACTCTGCTTCTGCTTCTGAAATTGTCTCTGGCAGTTTGCAAGCCAACGACCGAGTTGCAATCTTAGGTTCTCGAACTTTCGGAAAAGGGTCTGTCCAAGAAGTGCTGCCACTTACTTCTGGAGGAATGTTGAAATTCACAACTGCACGATATGACCTTGCAGGTGGTCGCACCATTGACAAAAAACTATCTGAAGATAAATCTATTTGGGGCGTAGATCCAACGGATGGCTTAGTTATTCCTGAATCACTCGATGAGTTACGAACAAGGATCGAAAGTCGAGAACCCTATATCATTATTACAAACGACGAACCTGAATCTTTTGTTTGTGGAGACGTAGACTGGTTAGCGAACACGTACGGAGATTTCCAATTGTCACAAGCACTCATAGCTGTGCGGTCAAAATTAGACCGGGGCGCATGGCCTCAGCTCACAGATGAAAAGCCAGTTTCCACAGGAGTGCGAGAAGAAGTAACCGTTCTGGCTAAGCATCGGCTCGAAATTCTTAAAACGCTCATTAACGTCGACAAAGAGTTAGCAACCCTTCAAGAGATTCAAGATGATTCTGATGAATCATTATTGCCAATGGATGCAAACTTAAAGAGCGCGGTCATGACCCTCACTGATGAAGACGGCAATGTCATTGGCGAGTGGAAAGTCAAAAACGGAAACATAGAAGCAGCACTCGATTCATTGCAACTTGAAAATACAGAAGGCTCAGAAAAATAACTAAGCAGTTAGCACTATGACTTTACTTCTTGGAATTGAATCCAGTTGCGATGAAACGGCTGCTTCCGTTGTAAAAAACGGCAGAGTAGTATTGTCGAATATCGTTGCTTCGCAAGACGCTTTGCATATCGAATACGGTGGCGTTGTTCCCGAAATTGCAAGTCGTGCACATATCGAACGCATCCTTCCTATCATCAAAGAGGCTATCGCTGCAGCAGATATAACAGTTGAACAGCTCGAGGGCATTGTTGTAGGAAACCGACCGGGATTAATTGGCTCGCTTCTAGTAGGTGTTGCAGCAGCAAAAACACTTGCATGGTCATTACAAAAACCTCTTATCGCCGTCGACCATGTAATAGCACACCTATGGGCACCAATTTTGTCAGGTGCTACTGTGGAGTATCCAGCACTCGGTGCAGTTGTTTCTGGCGGGCACACTTCCTTGCTCATTCTTGATGACCCAGCATCCGTCACCTGTATCGGTAAAACGATTGACGATGCCGCGGGTGAAGCGTTTGATAAAGCTGCTGCTATTCTTGAACTAGGTTGGCCAGGCGGCAGAAGAATAGATGAGGCAGCTGCAAAAGGAAACCCTGTGTACAAATTACCCAGACCAAAAACAAAAGGCGAACGCCCCGACTTTTCTTTTAGCGGGCTGAAGACAGCACTTCTATACGGAGTCCGAGGAAATCCAAAAAAGATACACGGAAAAATTGTTTTTCCAAGAAAAGCAAATGAACTCTCTGAAGAAGAAGTTTGCGACTGGGCATGCTCGTTTCAACAAGCTGCCGTAGATTCGATTATCAATGGTATACGGACCGCTCTTGCCAACAATACTGTACGATGTGTTGTAACAGGCGGTGGCGTTCTAGCTAATACCTACCTGCGTACACAACTTAAGGCCCTCGCTCTTGAGTTTCACATTCCAGTTTATTTACCCGATTCCTCGTATTGCGTCGACAACGCTGCGATGATTGCAGGACTCGGTTTTCATTTGTTCGAAAATGGGCATCGCGAGCCCCTTTCACTCAACGCGTCACCAAGAGGCGTCGCCTCCTAATTTTCAAGACGAATTTCAGACCTATGGCCATACCATCAAAAAATAAATCCTCACGTGCAAACGAATGGCTTCCACCAATTGAAGCATTCCAAAAGACAAAACATTCTGTTATCGAAGGCGAACACCCTGCCACCCTCGCTGAAGAAGTTTTTCTGAAACAAGTTACACTTGATTTTGGTCGAAGCAGCGGTCCAGGCGGACAACACAGAAATAGAAAAGCGACTTCATGCACTGCCACTCATATCCCTAGCGATATAAGTGGCGAAGCGACAGAACGGCGGAGACAGAGTGAGAATAGAAAGATGGCTGTAAGTAGATTGCGAAGAACACTTGCGACTCTTCTCAGGTGTAAACTCGACTTGGCTTCGTATACTCCTTCCGAACTATGGGAGAGCAGAAGACAAGGCGACCAGTTTCCAATCAATTCAAAACATGGCGATTACCCTGCAGTACTTTCAGAAGCGCTCGATGTTTTGTTTGCCAGCAAATTTGACATGGCAAAAGCAGCAAATGCATTGCAAATCTCTAAGTCGCAAATCAAGAAACTAATTTCGGGTGACAATCCCGCATTCACTTGGGTGAATGACCAACGGAAAGAACGAGACTTACATCCATTACGACCATGATAACTACGCAACTTACCAACTCGGTTCAATCACATATTGATGAAGTTCTTCATGAATTGATCGACATTCGGCATGACATACATGCCCACCCTGAACTTGGATACGCTGAAACTCGCACAAGCCAAGTGATTCAAGACTTCCTTAGTTCGCATGATATTTCATTTAAAGCAGGGCTAGCAAAAGGTACTGGTGTACTCGGGCACATCGAAGGCACTGGTGACAAAGCAGTCGGGCTTCGTGCTGACATAGATGCGTTGCCAATTGTGGAAGAAAATACATTCGACTGGAAATCTGTGCACGAAGGTTGCATGCACGCATGTGGGCATGATGGCCATACAACTATTTTACTTGGCACTGCTCTGGTACTTTCCCGCATAGCGAAGGAACATGCATTACCGAATCCTGTCACGCTAGTGTTTCAACCTGCAGAAGAAGGTGGTGGTGGTGGTGAACAAATGGTTCTTGATGGTTGCCTTGATGGAACTATCATTGGCCCTGAAGTTGGCATGATGTTCGGGCTTCATGGCTGGCCTCAACACGCCCTGGACCATGTGGCCACACGTGAAGGTCCTATGCTCGCAGCAAACGTCGATATTTCAGTCACTATCCGAGGCGTGGGCGGACATGCAGCGTTTCCCTACATGTGCAAAGACCCTATTCTTTGCGCTTCGCAAATAGTTTCCTCGTTACAGCAAATGGTGTCTCGAAATACTGACCCGCTTGATTCTCTTGTAGTTTCCATAACGCAGATGCATGGCGGCACCGCGAAAAATATTATTCCAGATGAAGTCTCATTCTCAGGGACAATGCGGTACTTGCAACAAGAAACAGGCGATCTAGCGAAAA
>JABJDN010000117.1 GCA_018665385.1 Phycisphaerae bacterium
GCAGCCGTGATAGCGCTTGGAATCGTGGCATCAATTGTTACCAGCACAATCGTTGCATCGAAGGCATACAGCTCTACATTCGAAAATGCCTCAAAAGCACAACAATCTATTGTCGTCAAAGGCAAAGCTACCAAACAAGTCAGAAGTGACCAGGGTGTAGGGGCAGTCGAATTTGGTATCGATTAAAGGCTATTTCACTGCATGCAACCCTAAAACGCGGATGACAGGACTCGAACCTGTAACCTTCGGTTTCGTAGACCGACGCTCTATCCAGTTGAGCTACACCCGCTTTTACCGGGAAGGTGGGAAGAATACCACAGCAAGGTGCATATCGCTACGCCAAAGAGCCACAAGTGGGTTGACTTCTCACTGGTTTTTCGGGATAATTCCATGTTCGCTCCTTACGTAGGGGCAATTTAGAGACACTGGAGAATTATTGTGCCACAATCACGATCAGCTAAAAAAGATGTTCGACAAAACGCAAAACGCCGTGCGGTTAACCATTGGCGAAAAAGACGCATCAAAGACCAATCAAAGTCCTTTTTAGAAGCAATCACCGCGAAAGATGTCGCATTAGCTGAAACAGAATTCAAAAAGTACTGCAGTATTCTAGACAAGATTTCTACAACCAGCACAATGCACAAGAATACAGTTGCTCGTCGCAAAAGTCGTTTCTCAAGACGCCTTCGCGAACTCAAGCAAGCGTAACTTCTTTTTTTGACTATTCAATTGTTACAATTCGGGTAACGCTATCATTGTACATATGCCACTTCCCCCCCGCTTTTCAAATCAGAAAAATTTACGCGGACTACGGTACAGCGAACTTTCCCGTGAACCGCTGTACATGCTTGCGTTCCTATTACCAATGATTGTGTTTTATGAAGTAGCGTTGTATTCTTCGTATTCTTCAAAAGCACACATACAAATAAAAGCGCATGATCATCTTCTTAAATTCTTCGAGATGTTTGACATGCCCGTTACACAAGGGCTTTGGCTTGGTGGCATTGCAATCGTCACCATTTTATTTTTCTGGCATGTATATAACGGAAACAGGTGGGCAATTCGTTGGCAAATCGTAGGCGGAATGGCGCTTGAGTCGATTTGTTTTACAGTACCGCTCGTACTATTTGGTGCCGTACTTGGAGGATACGCTGCTGCCGCTTCCGCATCATCGATTGGGTCGCTCGATATATTCGACAAAATCGCAGTCAGTTTCGGAGCTGGTTTGTACGAAGAGCTTTTGTTTCGCATGCTTTTGATAGCGGGCATTCACTCAGTAGTCTGCAATGTTTTCAAACAATCTAATGTCATGGGATTAGGTATTGGTGTATTCGCCTCTGCATTATTGTTTGCTCTGTACCATGACCTTCCTAACGCTGGCACGCTCTCCCCGCTAGTTCTATTCTTTTTCTTTGGTGCCGGCGTGTATTTAGGTATTTTGTATGTAATCAGAGGGTTTGGTATAGCCGCAGCCACGCATGCTGGGTACGACGTGATAGCAACTATCCTTTTAACCTCCGCTACACAGTAAAAACCGCTACACTCTGTATTACGTGTTAGAGGAAAAAGGAGACCCACATGCACAACCAATTCAAAATAAGTATCGCAACAATTACATGCATTTCAATTGCAGCTTGCAATACTACGCAAACAACAGAAACAAATACAGGCGACGCGAATCCGGATTCAGTTCCTATGGCAAAATTAGTTGCGCCAACGCCGTTGCCAGAGCTTGAAACACCTAACTCTGAACCGTCGCCACTTGCAATCGGCGACAATGCCCCTGCAATCAGTATTGACCACTGGGTCAAGGGCGAAGAATTTGATTCCTTTGCTGATGGCCAAGTCTACGTTATGGAATTTTGGGCAACTTGGTGTGGCCCATGTATTACTTCAATGCCACACTTAAGCAGTTTGCAAGCGCAATACGGAGACGCTGTGAAATTCACAGGTGTCTCTAGCGAAGCAGAGCTACAAACAGTAACCGAATTTTTAACAGAAACAAACTCATCTGACGGCGAACAAAATTGGGACAGAATGGGTTATACCGTTGCTGTTGACCCTGACCGAACTACAAGCACTGCATACATGAAAGCCGCAGGGCAAAATGGTATTCCAACAGCGTTTATCGTTGATGGCAATGGCAAAGTTGCTTGGATTGGCCACCCTATGAGCATGGATGGTCCACTTGCTGAAATTGTTGATGGCACATGGGACCTTGCTTCAGCTGCAGAAGAATTCAAAACTGAGCAAAAGCGTGACCTGGCAATGAGAGATTTCAGGATGTCGCTGCGTACCACACAAGAAGATGGCGACTGGGATGCGTACATTGGTGCAATCGATGCGTTTGTTGCTGAATTTGGTGATGACGCACAACTCGACAATATGAAATTCGATGCCCTACTCAAAGGCAAAAAAGACAATGCCGCTGCGTATGCTTGGGCAGACACAATGATGCATAACAACTGGGATAACTCCTCAGCTATGAATGCAATGGCTTGGAACATCGTAGATCGTATGCCTGCAAACGAGCAAGACTTAGACTTTGCATTAAAAATTGCACTTCGTGGTTGCGAACTTACAACGTACGAAGACCCAATGATTCTAGACACATTAGCTCGTTGCTACTGGGAATTGGGTCAAAAGTATAAAGCAATCGAATGGCAAAAGAAAGCTGTTTCACTTGTAGATGATTCATCAATGAGTGCATCTATGACTGCAACACTTAACGAGTACAACGGTTCACTCGCGAACGTTGACCAGTAATTTTTCCTTACTCTTACAAGGCGGCTGTCTCCGACAGTCGCCTTTTTTTATTGGCCCTGCCTCGGGTCTGGTCCACAAGTGTTTAGTTTATGCTATTCCTGATTAGACACTACGTGTCGAACGATTCTACAAATGACCTAAGCCCAAGCAGTTACCAAAGAACTAAAAGAACCTGCTGCCACAAATTACACTTCCACTTGCCTGCATTGCGCGTCAGACTCATAGATTGCGTCAATAACCATTTGGACTAATCGACCATCTTCGCCCGTTCCAGCGGTAGCAGTATGTGCATTGTTTGTAACTGCATCTGCGAAAGCTTTGTGCTCTCCTTGGAAAGCGTCGTCCCAAGCTTCGGTTACATCAAAAGTTATTTTCTTGTCTTTTGGATTTCCTTCTTCGGAATACCCAAGTGTCATTTCATCTGCCCATAAATCTACAACCAAAGCACCCTTCGTCCCTTCAATAAGTAGTCCATCTTGTAACGTGTCCTCAGGCAAATGCGTTGCCCATGCAACGTTGTACTGAAACGTTGTACCAGAACTATCCGAAATGATCGCTCGCACTCGATCTTCAACATCAAAGGTTCCGTCTTTTACAGGCGTTGACCACATTTCTTCGTAGGCATAGGAATCGATTGTAAATGCGCGGGTACATTTGCCCAATGCATTTATAGGTGATTTCTTTTGCGTTATGTGCATCGCTAGGTCTATCAAGTGGACGCCGATGTCTATCAAACATCCCCCACCACTGCGTTGCTTTGTAGTAAACCAACCACCGATACCTGGAATGCCGCGTTGCCTTACTAGTGTCGCTTGTACATCCAACACGTCGCCGATTGTTCCATCCTCGATTAAATGTTTCGCCTTCATCGCAGCCGGCGAATACCTGCATACAAATCCCATTTGCAATACTTTGCCAGAAGCATCTCGAGCGGCAAGTATTTCGTCGCATTGAGTAATCGACATTGCCATAGGCTTTTCTAGCAGCACATGCTTCCCAGATTCTAATGCTTGAATTGCAAGCGGAGCATGTTGGTCATTAGGAACCGCAATTACGACACCCTCGATATTGTCTCGTGCGACAAGTTCTTCCACAGACGAAGCTACATCGCACTCGTGTTTTTTCGCAAACTCATTTGTTTTCGATTCGCGAGGATCGAACACGCATACAACGTTTGTTCCCACTGCTTTGGCTGCTTCTGCATGCACATTTGCAATCATGCCAGCACCAATAATTCCAATATTTGTCAACGAACTGACTCCATAGTTTTTTTGTATTTCACGTTACGTTCTTCAAGTTCTGCAAGCAAACGTAGCACTACTGCATCGTTGCTGCCAAAAGACTCTGGCGGATGAACACCTGGCTCAGCGATAGTGCCGTCAGCAATCATCTTACCCATGGACGCAGCTGGAAACCCAGTCGTGCGTGCCATGCTTGACTGGTCAGCATCCCCATCGTAATAATCGAGCAAATCCCAACAAAGACGCACTTGTTCTTCGCCTACCATTCCTTCTGCTTCCACTTGCATAACTGTAAGGTCTGCTTCGCCTGGTTCGTATTTCCAACTCTCAATCAATATTTTTGAAGTCATATCAATTGGTGCAATGGTATGTTCATCAATCCTCACCAGTTGCTCGCTAAAGAAACCCGCGGCTTTCAGCACTTGCATCATTTCCGTATGCCCAGGGTAACGTAATGTCCGCTCCCGCATAAAAGGTACATCAAGTGTGTCGCATAATGTTCGAAGCCCATCTGAATTGAACGCTTCAAGGGTGCCAACACCAGGAAGGTCCATCAATACACACTCGCTCAACGCTGGGCGCGTAATGAGTTTTCCGTGTTCAACTATTCGAGCTGGGCGAATATATTCTTCAATAACATCCCGTGGACTAAACGGAGCTTTGTATTCAAAGGGCCAGGTTCTCTCGACTGGCAAACCCCCAACAACAATTTCTAACCGTTCACAAGAATCTAATAGATGCACCGCATGTGCGCAGAGTATATGGCTCATTCCTGGCGCGACGCCGAAATCGACGACGCATGTAACGCCATGTTCTTTTGCAAGAGCGTCCCATTTTCTAGGATCCTCTGCCATAAAGGAAATGTCGCAATACGATTTTCCAGAAGTAATGATAGTTTCGAGTGCGTTCAAACCAAGCCAACTCGGCAATGCACCGAACACAATTTCAGCCGAATCTATACATTTTCGAATTGCATCTTTATCGCTGCAATCAACCTTTGCAATTGCAATTGCACCGTTACTTCGCTCTGCAACACGCGCTAGAGCATCACTTGAATAATCAACAATTGTGACTGCGAAGCCACTTCTCAATAAATCCTCGGCAATAACAGAACCCACCATTCCTGCGCCAAGCACGACTGCATTTGTCATTGGTTTACCACTTGCTTGCGATTTCATCAATCTTCGACTTCTTACCACTCTTTGTGTGGGAGATAGTCGCGATGATCGTGATAATGAAATTCAACGCTACTAGTACCCAAAGAAATGGACCTGAGCCTGGAAGGCTATCGTTGCCCATCAATCCTATAAAAGCGAGGATTGCGCCAAATATGACAAAGTACATGAGGAATATCTGCAATGTACTTGCACTCTTCTTAGGCGCTGAAGTCGGAGTTCTTGCGTGATGTGGCTTATTCTTAGCATTTTTTCTAGATTTTGATTGGGTCATACTTTGTGCCTTTAGATTCTAATAATGGTGGTTTCTGATGTACAGCATACAACAGGTGACAACTTTTCGGTATTTTTTGAACAATAATGAACAATTGCGTTCACAAAAGCGAATATTGCTCGTAGATGGGGTAGTTGGAACTGGAAGTAGTTTCAGCTTTTGACAATTTGGACCATGAAGGTACTTCCTAGACCGAAGTACCGACCCTCGCCTCCTTTCAAGGAAAACGCTTGGGTCCTCAACATTGCGACGTAGCACGTTGAGACTTGAAAAAGCCACGGAACCTGCGACCACGAACGTTGCAAAACCGCTTGCCCCAAGGAAAGACTGATATGCCAGTTACAACAAAACGAGCCAACCTAGTTCTTGAACTCTTCGACGCGTACTACAAACGTGTCTACTGTTTCACACGCAAATCACTCGCTCCAGGCGCAGCAGAAGACATCGCTCAAGAAGTCTTCACAAGATTACTCACAGTAAACGCTCTTGAAGAAAAAACTATAACTTCAAGCTATCTCATAAAAATCGCAGACAATCTAATCAAACGTCGCTACAACAAAACGCAACGCAAAAATCAATACATCGATTCACAGCGTGGCGAAGCCATTCGCGATCTTCGAAATCTTCGAAACGATTCGCCACAATGGTCAGGTGAAGAAATCACAAACGCACTCGCTTCGCTTCCTACTCACGAACGCGATGCTGTACGGCTTGTTATCTGCGAGGGCTTAAGTTACGAAGAAGCCTCTGCTTCACTCGGCGTTCCAGTATCCACTGTGAACAACTGGAAGTATCGTGGCGTAAATAAGTTAAAAGAAATCGCAGCCGCAAAAGAAATGAAGCAAAGCGCGTAACACGCCCCTCTCTTTCCTTACACAATCCATCCACCCGTCCGCACAGAGGCAACGACTCCCATCAATGCCTCTGTGTGGCATTTAGTGTCTGGTACATCTGGACCAGGCTAAGAAGTACCAGACACTTCTTTGCACTATTATGCCTTTGATATGAGTGAAACAAACCTTGACGACTTGAGACAGCAAATTGACACATTAGATACAACACTTGTTGAGCTCCTCTCTGAGCGAGCAAATGTAGTTGTAAAAATCGGCAAATTTAAACGCGATTCTGAAACGCCAATCTACGCACCGCACCGAGAGCGCGCGGTACTAGACAAGGTACTTGCTGCAAACAATGGGCCGCTGTCAGATAAAACTATTGAAGCAATCTACAGAGAATTGATGTCGGGAAGTTTTCAAATAGAAAAACCTCTAGCGATTGCATACCTAGCGCCAAGGGGTTCGTTCAGCCACATCGCTGCGATACGTCATTTTGGTTCAAGTGTCGAATGCATCGGAGCGCAAACTATTGAAAGCGTATTTAGAGAAGTTGCGGTCGGGCATTGCAACTACGGACTCGTTCCGTACGAGAACTCAACAAGTGGAAGTATTACTGACACACTTGACGCATTCCAAAAACACGATGTTTCTATCTACGCTGAAGCATTAATTGACATTCGACATAATTTGTTATGCAACGGGCCAAAAGAACAAATTACCCACATTGCATCAAAGCCACAAGTGATCGCGCAATGCAGACAATGGTTGCACGCCATGTTCCCTCATGTGGAAATCGTCGAAACAATAAGTAGCGCGGCCGCTGTACAAAAAGCATCGAGCAATGACACTACGGCTGCCATAGGTTCTGAACCTGCCGGCATTGAATACGGCGTTGAAATTTCCATGAAGAATGTCCAAGACAGAGATGAAAATATTACACGATTTCTTGTTCTTTCCAAAGAAACAGCAGAACCCTCTGGTGATGACAAATCGACCATCATGTTCACAACTAAACACGAGCCTGGTGCTCTTGTAGATGTGCTTGCATCATTTCGAGACAAGGGCATAAATCTTAGTCATATTGATAAAAGACCAAGCGGAAAAACAAATTGGGACTACACGTTTTATATAGATGCAGATGCACATCAGTCAGAGGAATCTTTGCAGATCGCTGTAAAAACAGCAAGCGAGTATTGCCAATCAATAGAGGTACTAGGTTCGTATCCTCGCGCGGGGCAAATTCTTTAAGAACAAGTACCCCAGACATCGATAAGCACAAGCAAATCTGAAACTCCCACAAGACCATCGCCGTCAATATCTGCGTCACATACTAAACCACACGCACCCCACGCATCTATAACTATGAGTAAATCGCCCACGCCTACAGTTGAATCGCCATTGATATCACCAGTACAAGAAGTTTCGCTGTTACCGAGCGTTCCATCTGCGTTTACACGCTGGCCATAAATATCGTTCGCGCCTGAACGGTCGTCCTGCCATGCTAGTACTACGCCATTACCAGTGGTATCCAATGCGATTCTGCTTATACTTGATGGCGTAGACGAAATGGCGAGAATGGTAGGTGACCAGACACTTGCACCTTTTACATTAAGGCAGGTTGCGTTGATAACATCTAAGCCCCACGATGGTGCTTCGCCAAAACACAGAATCGCTCCTTGCCCGGTAATCCCTGCTGCAAAGCTACCGTATTGTGGCGAACTCGAAATTGGTTTAATAGTAATTCCACCTGCACCCCACAACCTGTTGCCATCAGCAGAAAATCGTTGCGCGCTAACACCATCATTATTTTGACTACTATCAAGCGTTCTAAAGAAAACAACAAACGAATCACCGTCAACTACGGCGGTTGGGTTTACACTTTGCGTTGAACTTAAGCCTGAAGCTACTTGAACTTGGCCGCTTTGCCAAATATCACCGTTGCTATTTACATGTGTTGCGAAACACTGCAATGGGTTTGTTCCGTACCATGTAAAGAATGCGCCACCGTTTTCATCTGATATAAATTCTGGGTATGCCCCGTACTGCAAGGAATTATTTTCCATCAAATTGCTCAATTGTAACCACACTTCTATCCCATTACTATTTAACTGTTGCGCTAGTAGTTTTTTTGGGCCAGAAAATGTCGTGTATTGAACAAATGATGCTATGACGCTTCCGCCTAGTGAAGGGTGCAAGTCTGATACCTGCAATGTGCCGCCTTGTGGATCATCAACTGAAGGCGGGTCATTCCAAAGAAAATTTCCTGATACATCTAGTCGCTGAAAATTTGATACATTTTCGCTACTCCAACCAGCTACAACATCCGCTCCCGAGGCTGTTACAACAGGTGACGCCACAAAGGAACCGGCGCCTTGTACCGTTTTGCTCCATCGTACAACTCCTTTCGGAGAAACAGAAGATACGACTACGCCATCACCGCCAAGCATATTTTGCCTATACGCAACAACCGCATTACCAACGGAATCAACTGTCAAGTCGAAGTCCATCGTCCATGAATAGTTTCGTTCAGCAATGAGCACGCCATCGGCTTGCCAAAGTGGAATACCTTCCGGGCTTAACCGCTGCATGTACACATCGTATCCACTGCTTCGATTATCAAACCAACTCACAAAACACCCGCCATCGTCCGTTGCAACTAGTTTTGTGATTGCCTGTTCGCCACCAGCAGAGCAAATTGCCAAGTTCATATCAGGCACATCCGACCATTGCGCAAAAGCAGAAACCTTTAAACAGAAAAGCACACCGATTGAAGTCATGATTAATTTCATGTTTCCAGTATGACACAACAAGGCTTTACACACCAATCTAATATCACGGTTTTATGACTAATTTCGTCTTGAGTAAACATCAGGATGATATTTTTATTCATTCTTATGTAAAAAACCGACTAGCTACGAGGTGCTTCAACAACTCGTGTGCCTTTATACAACTCGTAGCGAAGTAATCTGCAATCTATCTCTGCATTAACAAACGGCGTTCTTTTTGATACTTTAAGTCGAATCGCACCGATGAGTGGCTTGCCTGATGTAAATATAAATCCATCCCAACCTGCGCAATCTGTTTTTAAGTAATCGCCTATTCGTTTGTATGTTGAAATTAATTCGTCTTCGTCACCTAAGCGAACTCCGTACTCACCATGCAACACTACATCACCGCATTCTTCTGGCATTGGCGTTTCAGCAAAATCGCAAACATGAAAGTCAATAAGGTGATCAACTCCAGCGGTCACTGCATTTTTGCGGGTTGCGTCTATAGCTTCTTCTTCGATATCAGTGGCAATGATTGGAGCAGGATCAGCTTTCACTTGTAACTTCTTCGCATCACTTCGCATCTGTGCCCATGCTTCTGTGTCAGCACCAAGCCATTTTGTGCAACCGTAGTTACTACGTAGCAAACCTGGCGCGCGCTGTTTTGCAATCAGAGCAGCTTCAATGGCAATCGTACCACTGCCACACATTGGAACTACCAACGGTCGCGAGCCGTCGTACTTCATTTCCATCAGAACAGCTGCAGCAATCGTTTCGCGCATCGGCGCCATGAACGGCATCTTTCTGTATCCACGATCAGAAAGTTTACGGCCAGTCATATTTAAATAAATGCGCGCTTTATTGTCGACCCAATGCATGCTTACGACCATGCCTTCAGTGCTTGAACCAGCATCTGGCCGCTTTCCAATTGTGGAAGTAAGTTTGTCGCAAATAGCATCTTTCAATCGCATGTTTGGAAACATGGAATTTGTAATGGTTTCATTACGCACATTTGAAGTGATGGATAAAAAACCATCTGGATCTATAACTCTATCCCACGGTAATCGTTTTGCCTCGCTGTACAGTTCGTCAGCATTCCGGCAATTGATATCAGCGAATCGTTGCAAGACATGGAACGCTGTACGTAGATGAAGATTTAACATCATTGCATCTTTAGTTGATGCGTTGATTTCAACACCTGTCTTGTCCATAGAAAGGCACTCGAAACCAAGTGCTTCAAGTTCTTCTTTTAAGTACGGTGCAAGTGAGGGTGCGCACGTAACTCGCGTTTTCCGTTTTGAATCGTTTGCTGTCATGGGACTGTCTATTTTAGAGGAATTGAACCAACTATGGAAAAGTTGGGGGAAGTACAATGTACACACCCCCCGTCATGATTCAATTATGTCTACTTTTAATACTCACCCTTGCGCCTGCTTCTGCGCCAACTGTTTCTGCAAACGAAATAGAACCAATTGCCGTAGAGGGAGTACAGCAACTTGTCGCATATTCCGAGCACATTATCTCAGGGGCAAAACCGAGCACGCCAATTGGGTTTGAATCATTATCTGCATTGGGCGTCCGGACCATTCTATGTGTCGACGGAGTAGCTCCAGACAGCGGTGCTGCTGAAAAAGTTGGGATAGCAACTATCCACATCCCTTTAAAATACAGCCAACCCACTGCTTCTCAAATTCTTGACATCGTTACAGCGATATCTCGAGAGTACAAACAACATCCAATATATATCCATTGCCA
>JABJDN010000181.1 GCA_018665385.1 Phycisphaerae bacterium
AACTATCAAGAATGTTCCCAACATTCTCTCTGACCGTTTTTCTATTCAGACATGCTTCTCAAACTTGCCACTTTATTTATTTATTTTGGGGGGCGCTTGAAGTGCTTGTTATCTCACTATCGAGCACACGGAAATACAGTCCCATTCCATCTAAACCGTTGAGAACTTTGAAAAGGACTGGGTTCCAACCCTTCTGCACTGTGCAAGATCCAAATGTATTATCTTTTCTTGCACCATGCCAAGAAGCATCGTGAAACACGAGTTCCTCGCCGACCCACATTCTGCAAGCGTCGTCGCTACCAATCGTAAAATCAATCGCACGCTGATCTGGGCTCCACAACCAACAACGTGCATACGCGATAGTGTTTTCTGTGGTATCGCCAAGCGAGAGGTTAAGAAAACCATGTTTGTCGCTTTGGTTAGTTTTCCACTCAAGCAGTTTTCCATCAATAGTTTTTGGCACAACAAGCGACATAATGTTTGGCTCAGGCAATTGTTTTTGGTGCTCAAGATTTGAAAGTCGATCGGCGTCGTTTGCAAGTGCAAAATACCCTGCAACTTCCCATTCAGTGATAAATTTGCCAGGAAGATTTAACGAACGTTCTTTTGCGTATCGTTTCGTTGTGTCCCATCCAAATCTATCTGTATACCTTCGGAGAATGTTTCTTCCGAAATCGCCATCCGTTTCGTCAATTGCCATCCATGCTGAGAATGCAAGGTAGCGGTCACTATCAGGTCGATCAATAGTGTTTGCCAGAATAGGTAGGAGCTCTGTATTTTTAATCTGATATGCTGCTTTTGTTGCTGCTAACCGAACTATACGTTCATTACTAGACAAACCAAGCAGAATCATTTTCTTCGCGAGTTCTGGATTCGTGGCAGATGCCATGACGAGAAGGCTTTGTTCGGTTGGATTGACTTCATCGAATGTCATAACGATGGAATCGAGATCGCCTGTTGCAATGATATTATTTGCCCATTCGCGCGGCGGTGTGTATTTGCCGTCGCCATCAGCGTCAATGTATATAGGATTTGCAATAGCAAGTGGCAAAACATCTCGATCATCATGCATCACGAATGGTGTCATTGGCTCATCACCCTGCGCGATAGCAACAATCCAACAGTCTCGAGGAATTGGTATTCGAATGCGCGGGCGATAATGGGATTGCTCCATGCCTTTACACCAAGCTTGCTGTTCTTTTATAAAATCAACACTCGCAACTTCATCTCCGTTTTGGATAATTCGGACTTTGTCAAGGTCTATCCAAGATGCAGCTTGTACATCAAGATGTATATCGAGCGAAGGATCCTGTACCGAAATGGTAGAGCCCATAGGGTGACCGTTTGCAGTCATGCGAAGAAAAGGCCCAGTAGTTGTTGACATTCTCCCTGTTCGAATTGCGTCAGCAACTTTTGCTGGGTCAATTGATGAAGGGTCATCGCTTCCAATATGTACATAATTTCTTGGGATGCCTGCGATGTTTTTAGAGACGGTATGACTGTCGCTGTTTCCAACTGCAGCAATATGGCGGCCGGCGTTTAACATGTTGTACCAATCTCGAAGCACGCTGTGCTTGCTTGATCCGATTTTCTTATCTGTAATCTCAGCATCGTTGAACCCCCAACCTGGATTTTCGTTTAAGACTTCAATGGAGTCAAAGTCCCAAGACCAACGCGAGTCATCTGATTCTCCCGTAATTGGGTCAAGCCCTCGTGTCCCAAAATAATCAATGTTTCCCCAGCGAGGATGATTTATTTGAATTATAGGAGTGACACCGTATGGATTTTTTTCAGCACGAATAAGCGCGAATAATTCAGGTGCTTCTAATTTTTGGTTTACGACTTTTGCATTCGCATCAAGAGGAAACGCGTTAAGGTGACCGTAGGGACTTGATACTTCGTTGCCCACTACCGCAGTAATATGTTCGTTCGCTTTCAGGGAATCTATTGTCGGCTGGTAATCCGTGTTGTGGTTGTGATCGGTTGCTACAGCAAACTCGACATTTTCTCCTATAAGGGAGATGATTCGTTCGTTCATGTTGGAATCACCGTGCCCACTATGCGTCAACGTGTGTAAGTGAAAATCGCCGCTTACCCAATCGGTAGTATCAATTTCGTGCACGAGTTTTGCATCCCAAGAGTATTCACCGTTTTCTTCAACAGTTATTGTTGTGTGGTCAAGTGACCATTCGATGCCGTGCGATGCATATACAATCCATTTGCCAACTGGAACCGTCACGCTGCCTTCACCATCAAGCGTATATATAGCATGGAAACGAACGGCCAATTTGGTTCGGTCAGCGTCAGCGTTTGGAAACAAATCTGATTTGTCGCCTTCTACATCAGTGAAACTCAGTTTTGCAGGCATGGGCATACCATCGTAATCAGACACTGTAAAGGTCAGCGTTCCATGCGGGGCATCTACATTTGCAGTTGGCGCGGCTTGGGTAAGAGCAATATATAAGATTGTGCTAAGCATGCGTGTATGCTACTCGTATGACTCTCACTGTGTCAGACATTACATTTGGATATACAAAAGAGCAGTATGTTCTTCGCAACATTTCGCTTGAAATCGAAACGGGAGAAATTGTTGCACTTCTTGGACCCTCTGGTTGCGGGAAATCTACGCTATTGCATTGCATTGTGGGTTTGCTTACGCCAGATTCAGGCAGCATTGCAGTGGACGGGGAACTAGTAAACAAAATGAAGCCGAGCGACAGGGGCATAGGCATCATGATGCAAGACCAACCTTTGTACGAACACATGACGGTGGAACAAAATATAGCATTCCCATTACGCGCTCAAGGACATACAGAACATATCCACGATGTTCTTGACCGATTGGAATTAACAGCAGTAGCAAAACAAAAAGTTTCCAAGTGCAGTGGGGGAGAACGACGTCGTGTTGCATTTGGCAGGGCGATAGTGAGAAAGCCAAGCGTACTGTTACTTGATGAACCGTTCACTTCAGTGCAGGGAGAACTGCAGAAAATTATTCAAGACGTTGTGTCAAGTTTTGGTGCAGCAACATTATTAGTAACACATAATCACAAAACTGCCGATATAGGCAGAGTAATTGATTTAGAGCACCTATGATAAATAACGTCATAGTTTGGTTTTTTGAAAATACATCTATCATCGCATTTGGTGTAGCCATGTTGTTAAGAATTATTGATTTTTAAAAAGAGCAAATTCGAAGACGGGGCATGTATGGGAACCACTTGAATTTTGGATGCTCTTTTTGTATATGGGTCTTGCGGGCATCCATACATTTGCCTTGCATTGCTTCTGGCCAGCCCTTGGTCCTGGACAGATGTCATTGGGCCACCGACCTTGATCCTGATTCACGTATGCAATAGGAAATAAAAAAATCACCCTTGAATCCGAAGATTCAAGGGTGATGGAAGAGAAGAGAAGAGAAGGAACGCATCGAGCGCCCTTTAGGGCAATCCTTGCTCGTGCCGCGTTCCACCACTTCGCTTTGTAGGTTATCGGCAGTTCCATAGGTGTTACACCACTTTATGGGCGCTAAATTGCACTTTTTTTCGCCTATCTTCACAAGTCTAGTATTCCCAAAACCTTGCGTAGCGTCTTTTTTTTGAGGTTTTTATCGGCACTTAGCATGCCAATCGTAACTCCTTATCGCGCCAAAAGTTGGCTTAAATAAATGAAACAATTCCAACATTTTTGGACTTTCATGGTGACACCCTGTTGTCATGCATATGCAGTTCGATGTGGTATGGTTTCCTTTCATGACTGACATTACAAAACACTTTCTGGGCTGGGGCAAGCCGTTTTTACCAGAAGCGTCCAAGTGGTTGCAAGAGCATTGTTTACAAGGCGAGTTAGGCGATGCAATTGACTGTGTAATCGTTGTGTCGAGTTCCTCGGTTGCTCGGCGATTGCAAACATTGCTCATTGAAGAGGCAAGTTTGCGCGGACGGGCTATTGATCTACCGAGAG
>JABJDN010000106.1 GCA_018665385.1 Phycisphaerae bacterium
AACAACGCAACCAAGGATAGCGTTCATCGTAGTTGCTGGTTGTACGATTGGATTTGTTAGTGGAATAATTGGGGTAGGCGGTGGGATATTTTTAAGCCCACTCATACTCTTGCTTGGCTGGACTACTGCGAAGCAGACAGCGGCAATCAGTGCGCCGTTTATTTTGGCGAATTCGATTTCAGGAGTATGCGGGATTGCGGTTGAAAACAGTGGTTTGCCTATCCAATACTCTTTAATGGCACCACTTGCGGTGGCTGTGGTCGTTGGAGGGTATATCGGTGCTTCGTTTGGAAGTAGAAAACTCGGACATGTGGGGTTACGGACTGTACTCGGCGTCGTATTGTGTTTGGCTTCCGGAAAAATGTTTTTGTCAACCTTTGTATCCCTGTAAACTAATTTTCCCTTAATGCGATAAAATCTACAATATGACCACCACAGCTACCACACTTCGCGAAGCTATGAAACAGGGAATTGTCATGTGCCCAGGCGCTTGGAACGGTCTCATTGCATCTGCGGTTGCTCAAACAGGTTTTAAAGCGTGCTACATAAGCGGTGGGGCTACAGCAAATGCTGCGGGATACCCAGATGTCGGCCTTATTACTCTTTCTGAAATGTGCAGAACTATCCGCGAGGTTTCAGACGCAAGTAAGTTGCCCGTAGTCGTCGACGCAGACACCGGTTACGGAGAAGTGGAGTGCCTTGCAAGAACCGTCGTTGAATACGAACGAAGTGGCGCAGCAGCAATGCATATCGAAGACCAACAATTTCCAAAGCGTTGCGGTCATTTAGATGGAAAGACGCTGGTATCGCAAGATGCGATGATAGAAAAAATCCAAACAGCTTCTGAAAACAAACTATCAAAAGATTTTATCTTGATCGCACGAACAGATGCTCGAGGTGTTGATGGTATTGAAGCCGCAATTGAGCGTGGTCTTGCTTACAGAGAAGCAGGCGCAGACATGATTTTCCCTGAGGGCTTACGAAGCGAAGAAGAGTTCGCCCAATTTGGCGAACAATGCCCAGGGCTGTTACTTGCGAACATGACAGAGTTTGGCAAAACACCCCACATCCACACAAGCAAATTTGAAGAACTTGGGTACAACCTCGTTATTTATCCCGTCACGTTTCAACGAGTTGCGATGGGCGCGGTCACTTCTTGTTTGAAACAACTCTTGCAGGAAGGCACTGCCGAGGGGTTTGAAACAAAAATGCAAACACGCCAACAACTCTACGATTTACTTGGATATGTCCCCGGAGAAGAGTGGCGCTTCTCAAACAAGTAAATAAAACGAATACCGCTTGATTTTGCTAGAATATGGGGTGCAGGCTCGCTTTTTTTGTGGTCCTTATATATACGGAGTACGCCAGGTGACAAAAACACAAGAACCATCAAAAAAACAAGTCGATCAACGCGGTTTGGCGGGCCAAACAATCGGAGACACAGCGGTTTGTGCTGTGAACCAAACGCAACTTATGTATCGAGGCTATGAGATAGCCGACCTTGCAGCGAACGCTACGTTTGAAGAAGTTGCATATGTTTTGTTGGTTGGAGAAAAACCAAACGCAGAGCAACTAACAAGTTTTTCACAAGAGCTTGTTTCTATGCGCGCTATTCCAAACTCTGTAAAAGAGGCAATAATTTCCATTGCAAACGAGACGCCAGACGCTCACCCAATGGCAGTGTTACGAACAGCTGTTTCACTTCTTTCTCACGTATGCCCCGTGTGTGAAGACAATAGCCCAGAAGCGGACATGCAAAAATCTATGTACCTGCTTGCTCAAATACCAACCTGTATTGGCGTCCACCAGATGACCCTAGATGGAAACACTCCAGTAGAGCCAGATGCCACCTTGGGCCACGCCGCAAACTTGCTTTGGTGCTTGACCGGCAAGGCTCCACACGAGTCCGCAGCGAAGGTGATGGATGTATCCTTAATTTTATATGCCGAGCACGACTTCAATGCCTCGACCTTTACAAGCCGAGTCATAGCATCAACAAACAGTGATATGCATTCAGGCATTTGCGGTGGCATTGGAGCCCTAAAAGGTAACCTGCACGGCGGAGCAAACGAAGCAGCCATGGGAATGCTTCAAGAAATAATGGTTGCTGTCGAAGACGGATCAACACCAGAGGCGTTTATGAAGAACGCGTTCGAAACAAAAATGAAACTTATGGGCTTCGGTCACCGTGTTTACAAAAAAGGTGACCATCGCGCGGGCATCCTTCGAGACTGGGGACTAAGGTACGCCCAGTCCGCAAACCCAGAAGCACAAAAATGGTTTGACCTTGGCGACGAGGTACAAGCGATTATGTTGCGAGATAAAAACATTCATCCGAATGTTGATTTCCCATGCGGCATGACATATTTTGCACTGGGGATACCTGTTCCGCAGTACACACCAATTTTTGTTGCGGCAAGAATTACCGGTTGGTGCGCACATATTATGGAGCAACACCAGAACAACAGGATCATTCGCCCGCTTGCAGAGTACACAGGCCCAGAACTTCGAAGTTGGAACGGGTAAACATGGCTGTACAAAAAATAGCTGTTATTGGTGGCGGAACCATGGGAAGCGGTATTGCACTCACCGCCGCAACACACGGCATTCAATCGGTTATTGTTGATATACACGAAGAACAACTAACACGAGCGCAAGCATACCACGCAAAACAAATTGCCCGCTCAATTCAAAAAGAACGAATGTCCGAAACCGATGGCAAAGCAGCCACAAAAAATCTTTCGTATGTTTCGTCGATGGAAGATGCTAACGACGCAGACTGGGTAGTTGAAGCCGCAACAGAAAATGTTGCTATTAAAAAATCAATTTTTAAAAGCATGGAGCGTGCGTTTGGTCCAACCACGGTGCTTGCAACGAACACATCTTCAATTTCAATAACCGATTTAGCAAGCGCTATACCAGACGCAAGCCACCGCGTGATTGGAATGCACTTTTTTAACCCCGTTCCAATTATGAAACTTATCGAGGTTATTCAAGGAAAAAAAACTAGCGAAGAAACTACAAATGCAACGCTTGCACTTTCTGAATCAATGGGAAAAATTCCTGTACCCGCTCACGACTTTGCTGGTTTTGTCTCAAACCGAGTGCTTATGCCGATGATCAATGAAGCGTTTCACGCTTGGACCGATGGTGTGGCTGAACCAAAAGACATCGATTCCATTATGAAACTTGGTTGCGCGTTCCCAATGGGACCATTGCGCCTTGCAGACTACATTGGTCTTGA
>JABJDN010000182.1 GCA_018665385.1 Phycisphaerae bacterium
CTCGAGCACTTCGTCTACTAGCCCGTATGCTTTTGCTTCTTCAGCCGTGAAATACTTATCGCGTTCGCCATCTGCAGCAACCGTGTCAAACGGTTGCCCTGTATGGTCTGATATTATCTTATTCAAGGTTGCTTTTGAATTAATAATTTGTTCTGCTTGAATTTGAATATCTGTTGTTTGGCCTGTAATTCCACCGTATGGTTGATGAATCATTACTTTTGCGTGAGGCAGAATGTGCCGTTTGCCATTGGAACCTGCGCAAAGAAGTACCGCAGCACCACTGTACGCTCTGCCGATGCAATACGTAGCAACGTCTGATGTAATCATTTGCATAGTGTCGTACATGGCAAGCGTGTCGTCGACTGCGCCACCTGGGCTATTGATATACAGGTTTATCTGTTGACCACGTTTTTGGTCTTCAAGGTAGAGCATTTGCATCATAACCCGAGCAGCTGATGATTGGTTAATCTCGCCAATCATGAAAATAACCCTGTTTTCAAGCATTAACTCATCGAGAGTCATCTCGCGAGTTCGCTGGTATGCAGAAGCCATAATTGGTGGTACCTGTGCGTTGTAGATTTCTCGTACAAGGTCACGGGCTGGGGTGTTGGTATGCGGGGTTTCGATAGTGTGTTGTGTCATAAGTAGTCGGATCCTTCCGGGGTGTCGCATCATAACCGAGGGCTGTTTGTTTTGCAGATACTAAAAGAGGTTGCTTTGTACAATTGATGGAGATCCATGCGTATCTGCTGGATCAGAATCTCTATTGAGGGGCAAGCTGATGCAGCATTTTGTCCCACCGCTTTTCACTTCAGACAACTGAATAGTTCCGCTGTGCTCTAGAACGATTTTCTTTGCAACAGCCAGGCCAAGACCTGTACCACGTTGCCCCTTTGTGGAGTGGAATGCCTTAAACACCGCTTCCCTCATCTCCTCATCGATTCCGCAGCCGTTATCAATAATAGAGATGCAGACGTTTTCACATTCTGTATCTACTGTAACTTGAAGCGAAACTGTTCCACCTTTATCTGGCGTTGCATCTATTGCATTAGTAAGCACATTGAGTAATACTTGAAGGATTGCCGTAGAGTCAATTGGAACAGGCGGCAAATCTGGCTCAAGATAGACCTGCAACACAACTTGGTTCCTGGCGCAAGCACCCCTGACGAGTTCGATGGCGTCTTCGATGATTGGCCTAATTTGAACGAGGGAAACTTCAATCAAACTTGATCTTGACCACGCGAGCATATTAAAAGTGAGTGTGTATACTCGGTCTAAATTGCGAGAGAGTATAGGCCATGCTTCTTTTGCCATATCTAGATCACCACGATTGAATGCTAAATCTACAGCGCCCGCACCACTTCGTAGCCCTTGCAACATATTTTTAACACTATGGCTAATAGAAGCCACAGTTTCGCCCATCGCAGCTAACCGCTCGTGTTGCATACGGCTATGTGCAAGAAATGCAGTAAGCAGCGCAAGCCCACCATGACCACACGCAGTGGAAAGTAATTCCTGTTCAGCATCTGACCAGCGTTTGTTTTCAGTTGTAATTTCTAGAAGAATCGCACCAAGAATATTACCATGCGCAATGAGCGGAGCACAGAGAACGGATTTTGCACCACTTGCAACTACGCCAACGTCTTGCGAAAAACGAATATCTTCTTTTATTGTTGGGATGAGAATAGAGGACTGCTCTTTGCAGGCGTGCAGGATGATTGCTTCAGAAAACAAATTCGCCGTGTTGTGAATTTTGTTCTGCGTCGCTTCAATCGTGGTACCGATTGCGTTTTCATCATCAAACAACACGCCGATACACCTATCGGGTTGCAACTCATCAACAAGAATTGCAACCAAGTGTCGTAAAATTGCTGTCAAATCGAACGTTCCGGCAGTTGCTGCAGTCAGCCTGTGCACCATTCGCAAGTGGTTCCTTGCTGCTTCAAGAGAGTGCGGTGAGGTGCTGACGATAGACTCTGCGCTTGTGTCTAGATTTCTGTCCGCTACTTGTTCTGAAAGAAGAACTGCGGCGTGTTCAGCAAAACGGTACAGCGACGATCCGCAACCTACTTCATCACCTTGGTGAAGTTCTGCCCTGTTTGTTAACAACCGCCCATTTAAAAAAGTACCATTTGCTGACTCTAAGTCACGTACAAACCACCTTCCACTATCTGGTGTTAACTCTGCATGTAACCGACTAATAGTAGGGTCAGAAGATGCCAACGCTTCCGATGAACGTCCGATGAGTTGTGGTTCATCTTCTGGAAGTGGAAACACGCAACCAAGATCAGGACCTTCGATGACCTCTAATACCAACATATACGCATCGTAACTGTTTTTGTCACGCCACATGACAGGTATAATGTGCCAATGGCAAAGCAGCCACAATTTAACGCTTCCATGCGAATGGCAATTATCCACGGTAAAGAACCCTTCCTTATGAAGCGGTACACAGATGATTTTGAAGCGGTGCTAAAGAAAGAACATGGCGAAATAGACCGAGTTGTGTTCAACGGGGAAACCGCTGACCTTGCCACTGTACTTGATGAAGTTCGCACGTTTGATTTGCTGATGCGACATAAACTTATTGTTGTCAACAGCGCTGATTGTTTTGTAGCCTCTAAAAGTTCTGACGCTATCCCAGTCCGCCAAGCGTTGGAGCGATATGCAGAATCACCTGTACAAAATGCAACGCTACTTCTGCGTGCATCGACATGGCGCCCGGGTAAATTAGACAAGGCTGTTGCAAAAATTGGGTTTGTACAAAAGTTACAGAGTTTGAACGAGATGGACGCAACTCGTTGGTGTATTGGCAGGAGTAGCAAAGAGTATGGGTGTGCTCTTGACTCTCAAGGGGCGCAACTGCTTGTTCAAAGAATCGGGGTTTCACTAACACGGCTCGACTCTGAACTTGGAAAGTTAGCAGCAAACGTGGCGCCATCAACCGACATTTCAAAAGACGATGTTGCTGCCATGGTTGGTCTAAGTAAAGAAGAACAAGCATGGGAAATTCAATCAGTGATGCTTTCGGGTAACGAAGGGGCCGCCATGACGAAACTCTGTGAGTTACTAGACGTCTCAAGGCAACCAAAAGAGTTGTTAATGTGGTCAGTTATAGATTTAACAAGAAGGTTGTCGGCAGCATCTTCAATGATTTTAAATGGTGCTACCGATGGGGAAGTCCGCAAGGCATTAAAGTTGTTTGGAGATGGCGGGAATAGAATGGTTGCGGTTGCAAAAAAGAAAACGCCCTCCACACTTGCTACTCTTTTTTCGCATGCAGTTTCTATAGACGCCAAAACAAAAAGCGGGCTTATAGATGGTAGGCGTGGTTTAGAAACGTTAACCCTGCATATATGCAGGGAGGTTCGGTAACCTAACTAAGAAGCGACGTGCCAGTCATTTCTTTGGGCGAGGGGATTCCGAGCAACTCTAACATCGTTGGCGCAACGTCAGCGAGTATTCCATCCGGCTTTAGAGTGGTACCCTTGAATTGATTGCATACAACATGCAGGGGAACGTCGTAGGTTGTGTGGGCGGTGTCTGGTATGTTCGTTTCGGGGTCGCGTGTTCGTTCTGCATTTCCATGATCTGCCGTGATAATCAACGCGCCATCTAATTCTATAACCGCCTCAATAATTTTTCCACAGCACGCATCAACAACCTCTATTGCTGCAATGATTGCGGGTAGATTTCCGGTGTGTCCAACCATATCGCCATTTGCAAAGTTCACAACGATAACCCTCGCACAGTCTTCCTTTGCAAGTTCATCAAGTACTCCTTGGCACACGCCCTCCGCGCTCATTTCTGGTTGCTGATCGTAGGTGGCAACGTTGGTCGGGCTTGGCACAAGTAATCTTGTTTCGCCTTCAAACGGCTCTTCGCGATAGTCGTTAAAAAAGAATGTAACGTGTGGAAATTTTTCAGTTTCAGCACAACGAAATTGTGTAATGGAATTTTTTGCTAGAGTTTCGCCGAGTATGTGCGGCATTGCATGTGGTTTTTCAAAAGCAACGGCAGATACAGGCAAGCCCATTTCGTAATTTGTCATTGTTGCGAAATATAAATTTGTAAATGAATCCCCTCTATTGAATGGACCTCTTGAAACATTGCTCCAAGAGGCATCGTCTAGCACGAAGGCTCTACTTAACTCGCGCGGCCGGTCACCCCTGTAGTTAAAGAACAGAACGCTGTCACCACTTTGCACAACACCAATCGCCTCGTTGTTTTCATCTACGATTTGAGTAGGCACAATGAATTCGTCACCGCTCCTGTTTGCGTCAATGGGGCTTTTGTAATACTCAGCAACGACATTAGCAGCGTGGAATGATTGCCGAACGTGCACGGTTTTTTCCCGAAGTGGATGTGTTGTAGCAATGCCTGTCATTGCTTCAAACGCAACAGCTACACGTTCCCATCTGTTGTCCCTATCCATTGCCCAAAATCGACCCATGACAGTGGCAATTTTTGCATTCGTGCCTCTAATTTTATCTTCAAGGGCTTCGACAAAACCAAGCCCAGCGCTTGGCGAACAATCTCTACCGTCTGTGATTACATGGATAAAAACAGTTGCTTCTTTCGGCGCACTATCAAGGAGCGCAAAAAGATGCTGCAGATCACTATGCACTCTGCCATCACTGACAAGACCAACAATGTGCATGGAGTTTCCTGTCGTGCCCCTTTCAAACGCTTCTTTGATAACTTCATTGTTCGCAAAAGCACCGCTTTCAGCAGCAAGGTTTAATCGCGAAAGTTCTTGTGGGACAATTCTTCCTGCTCCAATGTTTTGGTGCCCAACTTCGCTGTTTCCCATTACACCACTTGGCAAGCCAACATTTTTACCACATGTTCCAATACGTGTACTTGGCCAATGCTTGTACAAATTGTCTGCAACCGGCGTGTCTGCTTGCACGATAGCGTTGCAGGGATCCATTTCAGGATGTGGATTGAACCCCCACCCGTCACGGACAATTAATACAACTGGAGCTACTTTAGTCATTGTATTCCTTTAACAATCGCTGAAAGCCACGTTGGTTTCTTCCCTTTGCAGTTTTTAGTTTGTCTTGAATGATGGAAATTACGGCATTAACTCCGCGTAGTCTTTCGACTCTTGTGCGAATAATGAGTAAGTCATCAAGTTCAAAAGGTTTTCTTAGGTTGTCAATAAGCACTTGGAGCGGTGTGTCAGCACGGGAACTTACTAATTGCCACAACATGTCTTGTTCGATTCCCATTTTAGTGTTCAATAATGAAAACGCATGCAGAAATGCATCTGTGTTTTGTAATCGAAACAAGGCCGGTAGAACGGCTCGAGCACTTAGTGGGCCAAGCGTGCCTTGGGTTGCTGAAATATTCCAAACATCTTGCGCAATGGAATCATCACCCTTGCTGCACAATAAAGAAATCGCACGTGCAAACGCTTGATCGCTTGGTTGATTGACGGTCTCCTGTAGCGACTCTTTTGCGAGTGTTGCTAGGCTGGTATATGCTTCGTCTTCAACCGCTTCCAAGTAGGTTCTTTTGATGGCGCCTTTTGGTGGGCACAACATGAGCGGGTCACCGATTGTATTTAACCGCCAAACTCGTGCATAGGGGTTTTCGCCAGGGTTCCATCGTCCAGCAATAAGAAATGGGACCAAACTCATGGTTCGTCGCACTATTTCAGTTGGGGGCACGAAGGCACCCAGCATTGGTTCGTGCGACGAACCAATATACGCATAGACTCCCCTCGACAACCATGTACCACCAACTGTAGTTCTTGCTTCTGGGTTTTTTAACGACCAACTATGCAAAAAATACAACGATGCCGGCATGTTTAGAATTGGCAGCCACGACGGAGCAATACGCTCATCAGATAATTCTAGAAAATCTGGATTACCTTTTGAAGTGAAGTACACAACATCAGAAGTGACGCCGCCTACCTCTGCCTGTCGTAATACAGTAGAACTTCCGCCGATTACTTCCACGTCAATTCCATATTGAGGAAGTGTTTCTTCGATTGCCCCAATTCCATATTTTGCCCAACCACCAGTATTGGGATACGTATTACAAAACCAATATTGATTGCGCTCTAAAAATAAACTGCACATCGCCATATAGGTGGATTGCGCTTTTGATCCAAACAACCAGCCCGTCCATGCAAATCGTTTTCCGGTTTCATCACGCCCCACAGCATCGGTAACCGCGATAGGATTTTCAAGTGCTATAGAACTCGTAACACGAGACGGAAGCGATAAGCAAAGCGTGAGCGCATCGATTGTGTCGCCAATGCCTTGGTACTTCACGCCCGCTGTTTGTAACTCGGAATCAATTTCGCGTTGCAACGCAGTCGTTGAGGTCTCGCTCAATATTTTATGTACCGGTCCCCAATCATCAGCGATAAACCGCAGCAACTGCCCTCTTCCAGCGGCGAGTGCAACAGCACCGGTTCTTGCTGCATCGTTCGCATTCGTAAACACGACGCCCATTGGGGGTAACCGTAGGGCGGCAAAAGCGTTTTCGATAGAGCCGTCGCCATCCCAGGCACTCGCTACTGCCAGTTCCATTGCTTGCTCTTTATTTTTTATGGTTTTGCCTACAGATTCTCTACGCCAAACGGTCTCTGGTTTAAACGCCCGAACAAACTGCGACACCAATGGCTCTTGATCAAACAGAACAGGCCACCTAGCTTGCGTAGACCACTTAGAAATTTCATCAAGGTACGTGGCTTCGTCTGGAACCAAGACGACTTGTTTTCGTACTGGTAATTTTTGTTCAACTTTCGCTACGCGTGCGCCAAGAAACATGCCAGCGCGAAGTTCGACAGACGGCCCGTTAGTAGGTTGCGAAGTGAACGCAGTTATGAGTAGTGGAAGTAGAATCATGATCGGATTGGATTACGCAATACGTTGTCTCTACCCGGAATAATAATGTCAGCAATTTCAACGCATTCCTTAAAAGATTCTTGCGTAAGTTCAATATTCGCAGCGTTTGACAGAACAACGCCTTTAGTGAGATGCTCTTGCGTGGCTATTGTGTCACCGCAAATAAGGATTGTTTGTGTTGGCGTTGGCAGGAGAAGCCCACAACTACCTGGCGTATATCCTGGTATTGGGAATAGATCTACTCCGTCAAACATATTGTCGCCTGATACGGAAAAAGAAAGTAATAAATCTTTGTGGTGTTCTAGTATTTGTGAAAGTTCTTCGTCACCCTCTGCCCGGTACAGTTCTTCGCTTATGGCAGAAGCGGCAGCGTCAATTTCTGGTTCATGCATATACCAGGTGGCATGTTCTAAACCATCAAGTGCTCTTCTTCGGTCTGGATCAAAACTTGTAAGGAACACGTGCGTGATTTCAGAGAGCCGCATTCCCCAACGCTCTTGTAGACGCGCATCTAACACCTGCGCAGGCAAAGAAGGGTCAACAAGCAACACTGCGCTGCCCGTTTTAATGACAGTCGTTGTTGCATGCCCAGTTCTAGGAGAACCCTTTTCATTCCAAAGGGGGTTATTCGCTAGTGTTCCAATTGAAGCTATGCGCCACTCCATAATTTAGTCCACGTGCGCATCTTTGACGTGCGCATGCAAGGAACTTGCCGGGTCATCTTGCAATGCTTTTAGCCGTGCAATGACGAGCGGTGGAATTGTATCGTGTAACCGTTGCACATCTCCACCAAGGGCAGCAATCTGACGAATGAGGCTCGATGAGGTGAAAGCAAATTTTTCGCCAGTTACAATGAACACAGTTTCCATATCTGCGACTTGCCTGTTTGTTATTGCAAGTTGCGTTTCGTTTGCAAGGTCTGTTACGTTTCGGATTCCGCGAATGAGCGCTACACATCCCGAGTCGCGAGCGAAATCAACGGTCAGCCCAGAATATTGTTCCACTGTGACAGGCGCATCGGTAGGATTTTCATCAACCAATTCCTTCACTAGTTTTTCTGCCATAGCGACACGCTCATTTGAAGGGAAGAGCGCTTGCTTATCTGGATTATGCCCAATGCCGACGACTATTCGATCAAACATACACCGCGCTCTTGCGATGACGTCGAGATGGCCGCTTGTAATTGGATCAAATGAACCAGCGTATATGGCAACATGTTCGCTCATGCCCTCAATTGTACGGGTAACCAGCATAACCGTCACAGAATGTCTCAAAATTGGTACGAACCAATTTGCAAATTACGCTTTTGTATTCGACTCTTATAGTAGGAGAAATCAACTTTCTCCCTCCTATTGCAATGGTTTGCACCACGCATGCAGGCCATTTCTCTCCTAAAGGGTCGAGCCTCCAATCGGCCACAAAAAAAAGGGTCCTCGCCATTCGTGGCGGGGACCCATTTTTTGGTGTGTTCGATTCTGTATTTAGACTGCAGCAACTTCAGGGAAATCTACAACGGTCTTGTGGACATGATTATAAAAACTTGTAAATGTAATGACGGAAATGCCAGCGACAACTTCAATCGCCGCTTCTGTAGAAAAGCCTGCTTCCATGAATTTCGCAAGGGTTTCATCGCTCACGTTGCCGTAGGAATCAAGTGCTTCGGCTGCGAAATTGATGAGCGCTTGCATTTTTGGATCGTCGCTGCGGCGTGTACGAATTTGTAAACAGTCGTCTTCGCTCAAGCCTGTACCCAAGGCAATCTTGGAATGTGCTGCCAAGCAGTAATCGCATTGCATTTTTTCAGCGGCCAGCAATTGGACGACTTCGCCCTCTGCCGCACTCAAAGCACCGCCTTTTGCACCGTTCGCCCAACCCAAGAATGCTTCAAGCACGGGCGGATGCGCAGCAAGACCTTTAAAAATGTTGATTTGTTTTTCCTTCAGCGGGCCATTTAGAATGTCAGCACCTGCGCCAGTATCTGTTGTTGGATCAATAGTGTCTAGTCGTGGCATGAGAGCCTCCTTGTTGTGTGTAAAGAAATATAGCGATATGTCGCAATCTATTAGGACATCAGTGTTTATTGTTACTAGACTTCTGCAAGACCTGAAAGCCCAGCAGTGTCCAGAATCATCTTAAAGTTATCTGAAAATACAAAATTATGTTCCGGAAACGAGACGCCAGCCATGTTGTTATCGATATGGCTAAAGAGTAATTCCACCTTGCCAATTCGTTCCCACGCATCCCCGCCCGCGATACGCCGGTCAATAATCCCCATTGTTTTCGCACCAGCGGTATCGATGTGTTCAATAGTAGCGTCGTACCGAATCGTATCACCAACCGTGACATCGCAATCGAGCGTTGCTTTTGCGATTTTGGCGAGAATTACTTTTTCTTTAAATCCACTCGTGCTTCCGACAATAATGCCAGCAGTCTGTGCCATGCCTTCAATCATGAGCGAGAATGGCATAATCGGCTTCCCATCGACTAGATGGTCGTGCAGATGTTCTTCTGCCAAGGAAACATTTTTGATAGCAACAAGCCGAGAATCAGCTTCGTGCTCAAGTATGCAATCGATCCACATCCAGCGCATGGTTAGCTCGCAAGTTTAATTTCAACGAAATTGACGAGTGAATTCACTGTTATTAAATCACCAATCTTAGAGATATCACGGTCGCTTGCGCCAAATGCGTCAAAATCGACATGCTTCATGCGTTCTCGTAGCATGGAAAGACCAGCATCAGTGAGTTTTCCGTCTGTTACCCATTCTTCATTATCCGTAAGACCCTCTGGGAATAGTTCGCCTTGCGAGATTTTAAAGTCAAATGTTTTCTCTAAACGAAAGACGATATCAAGAAAATCAATCGATTCAGCGCCTAAGTCTGCAGTAAGGCTAGCGCCTGGTGTAACTTCGTCCTCGTCCACACCTAGCGCATCGTCGAGTACTTCCTGTATTTTTTCAAAAATTTCTTCGCGACTCATAATAGTCTCCTGCATTTGTTTCATTATTAGGACATGCGAACGGGGCGTATAGTAAACCGTCCCGAGACCGCTGTCTGTGTTTCTGAGGTGTCATTTTTGTGAACAGTCCCAATCCCTTTGCAGGAGAAAGAACCGTCGTCATGTATTTTTACGATTGTGACTTCAACGCGAAGTTGCTCACCTGGCCGAACCATCGCGCCGTATTTCACTGCCTTTACCTCGCCCAATACGAGCCTTTCCCCATTTTTTGCACATAATGTGGAAGCGGCCTGCACCATTGCCTCGAGCATCATAACTCCCGGCAGAATTGGAAATGTTGGAAAGTGGTCAGCAAGATACTCTTCAGCTTGGGAAACCTGCTTTACAGTCACTATATGGTCCTTTGATTTTTCAAGAACCTGATCAACAAGATTGAACTTCATGGGTTGGGATTATACTTGTTGCTTCGCTCTCACGTGTGCAAAGGGACTAGCCAAGAGACGCAATTTTGGGTATCCTGTGGCGTTCTGAAGCCCTATTTGTAGGGGCATAATTTATTCTCTTTCAACCCTAAAATCTCGGATACATACATGTCCAAATCAGGCAAAATTATTCAAGTCATTGGTTCAACATTTGACGCTCAGTTTCCAGCAGACTCACTTCCAGAAATTTACAACGCTGTAGATGTTGAAATCGACAACGCAGGGGAAAAAGTTACCCTCGTTGGCGAAGTAAACAAGCACTTGGGTGGCGGACGTGTTCGATGCGTTTCACTCGGCAGTACCGACGGTTTACGTCGCGGGCAAGAGTGCAACGACAGTGGCTCACCAGTGACAGTTCCAGTTGGCGAAGGCGTTTTAGGACGCGTGTTTAACTTATTCGGCGAACCAGTAGATGAACGCGGTCCAGTAGCATTTGAAAAGAAAATGCCGATTCATGCATCCCCACCAAATCTAGAAAACTTGAACCCGAACTCAGAAATTCTTGAAACTGGAATCAAGGTTGTTGACCTTCTTTGCCCGTTTGTTCGTGGCGGTAAGATTGGTTTGTTCGGCGGCGCAGGCGTAGGCAAGACTGTTATTATTCAGGAAATGATTGCTCGTGTTGCTCGTGACTTCGACGGTTACTCAGTGTTTGCTGGTGTAGGCGAACGGACACGCGAAGGTAATGACCTTTGGCTTGAAATGCAAGAAGCGCAATTTACAAACGAACAAGGCGAAACTGTTTCTGTTCTCGACAAAGTTGCGATGGTCTTCGGTCAAATGAACGAACCTCCAGGAGCTCGTCTTCGTGTTGCACTTTCAGCACTTACGATGGCAGAAAATTTCCGTGACGAGTCCGGTAAAGAAACGCTACTCTTTGTTGATAACGTATTCCGCTTTACACAAGCAGGTTCAGAAGTGTCAGCGCTTCTTGGACGTATGCCTTCAGCGGTGGGCTACCAACCGACTCTTTCAACAGAAATGGGCGAGCTTCAAGAACGAATTACATCAACAAGCAAAGGCGCGATTACATCTGTTCAAGCGATTTATGTTCCAGCGGATGACTTGACCGACCCTGCTCCAGCAACAACTTTTGCTCACTTGGATGCGTTTGTTGTTCTTGAACGAAAAATTGCTGAAAAAGGTATTTACCCAGCGATTGACCCGCTTGCATCTTCGTCCCGTATTTTAGATCCACAAGTAGTAGGCGATCGCCATTACGATGTATCACGTCGAGTACAAACAATTCTTCAACGATACTCAGATTTGCAAGACATTATTGCGATTCTCGGTGTTGACGAATTGTCCGAAGACGACAAACTTACTGTTGCTCGCGCACGTCGAATTGAACGCTTCTTAAGCCAACCATTCCACGTAGCAGAACAATTTACAGGCTTCCCAGGAGTGAACTCTTCGCTGGAAGAAACAATCGATTCTTTTGAACGATTGTGCAACGGTGAAGGCGATGATCTTCCAGAATCAGCATTTATGTATGTTGGTACCCTAGAAGACGCGTTCGCCAAAGCAGAATCAATGGCTGCAGTACTCTAATTCAGCCTTAATACATCTGAATTATGACAGGGCTCGTAACAAATGTTACGAGCCCTGTTTCCTTATACACTATACGGCTCAAAAGAAGGAAACACCTAACATATGAAATTACTCATTACAACATGCATCGTTGCCCTGTCACCAATAACATTATTTGCGGATCGAATACTGCCTACGACTCCTGAGGAACTCACCGCGACAGTGGAACAGGCATTTGCAAACGCTGATATTGAAATTGCAGAAATCATTGCCGTGCCAGACGAACAGCGCACATTTGCAAACACTGTTGGCGCACTCGATGACATGATGGCTCGTCTTGATGGCGACGCAAACATCATGGCATTTATGGCGTATGTTCACCCAGATGCGGATATACGTGCGGCTGCACAAGGCGCTGAACAATTATGGTCTTCTTGGGCAATCGACTTTGCTACGAACGAAGATTTGTACAACGCGGTTAAAACATATGCAGATACAAATCCGGCACTCGAAGGAGAGCGTGCTCGCATGCTTGAACACATGATGCGCGATTATCGTCGCAGCGGCATGATGCTTACCTCAGAAAACCGCGAAGAACTCAAGACAATTCAAAAAGAACTTGGCTTGCTTGCGATTGAGTTTGAAACAAATATTCGCGAAGATAAAACGGTTGTTTCAATACCAAGTGGTGGTCTTACAGGCGTACCGCAAGATGTCATAGATCGGCTTGAGATTGTCGACGGTAGTTATTTAGTAACACTTGATTACCCAACATTTGGTCCAGTTATGGATTACTGTTCTGTGCCAGAAACACGCAAGGCTGTGCGAATTTCGTACTCCAAACGAGCTGGACTAGAAAATGTTGAAGTACTTGAGCGAATAATTAAGTTACGCGACGAAGCGTCGGACCTACTGGGGTATGCAACTACTGCGGATTATGAAACAGAAGTCAAAATGTCAAAGAATGCGAAAACAGTAGCAGATTTTTATAAAAAACTACGACCTGTTGTGCGTAAAAAGGCAGAGAAAGACTGGGAAGAATTGTTAGAAGCCAAACGCAAAGACACGGGTGACGAAGCAACAGAGTTTTATCCATGGGACTTCAGCTACTACCATGAAAAAATTAAGAACGACAAGTTTGCAGTGGACTCACAAAAAGTACAAGAGTATTTGCCTCTTCAAAATGTCATGGATGGCTTGTTTGAAATCACACAACACTTATACGGCATTGAGTACCGAGAAGTTACCGATATAGCGATTGAGCGTGGAACGCCCTTGTGGCACGACGATGTGCGTTTGTTTGAAGTGTGGGATACAGCAACTGGCAAACAATTAGGCGAATTTTATATTGACTTGCATCCTCGCGACAATAAATATTCCCACGCTGCGCAGTGGGGTTTAGTGCAGCACAAAATGTGGGCAGACGGCAGAGAACAACTTCCTGTAGCAGCACTTGTTTGCAACTTCACAAAACCAACTGCAGATAAGCCTTCGCTGATGACACATGACGAAGCGGAAACATTCTTCCATGAGTTTGGACATTGTTTGCATACTATTTTGAGTGACGCAGAATTTGCTGGTTTCGCTGGCACAAATGTCGAGCGCGATTTTGTGGAAGCGCCTTCGCAAATGTTTGAAGAGTGGGTATGGACTCCAGAAACACTCTCGCTGTTTGCAAGGCATTATGAAACTGACGAACCAATGCCAGCAGAATTAATCGACGGCATGATTGCAGCGAAGAATTTGCAAAGCGGCGTAAAGACTGAAAGCCAAATTTTCTTGGGCATGATAGATCAGGCATACCACACCGACACAGATGGTGTAGTAGACACAACCCAAGTTGCGTACGACATTCATGATGAAACGCGCATGTATCCACACACTCCTGGCACGCATTTTCAGGGCAGCTTTGGTCACCTAACTGGTTACCAAGCGGGGTATTACGGGTATATGTGGTCACTTGTATATGCACAAGATATGTTCCAACGTTTCAAAGGACTTGGCATGCTTAACCCAGAAGCGGGAGCGTACTATCGTGACAAAGTGCTCTCTAAGGGTGGAACAGAAGATAGCCTTGATATTGTCACAGATTACCTAGGTCGCGAACCAAGCATGGATGCCTTCCTCGAATCATTGGGTCTTGAAGCAGATGCCACTACTGATTTACCTGGTGGACCTATTTCTGGAAGCCCAGAGAAATCACCAACCGGTCTTGAATGGTGGGTGATTACTGATGGCGGTGGCGCGGGAGCGACCCCAATCCCAACCGATAAGGTTATGGTGCATTACACTGGCTGGCTCGAAGATGGAACAATGTTTGACTCTAGTGTTGCCCGTGGCGAACCTATTACATTCGGGTTGAATCGCGTTATTAGTGGTTGGACAGAAGGTGTAGGCTATATGCACGTTGGCGATAAATTTAAACTCCGTATCCCATCTGAACTTGGATATGGCGCACGTGGTGGTAGTACAATTCCACCTAACTCGACACTTATCTTCGATGTTGAATTGCTCGACATCAATCCCGTATCCCCATATGCAAAGGTTCCACCAATGGATCAATTACCAGGCGAAGCTGTTACAGGCAACATTTCATCAAGCGACAGTGGACTTCAGTGGTACGACATCGTTGAAGGCGATGGAGAGAAACCAGCGAATTCTTCGAGCACTGTTGAAGTGCATTACACCGGATGGTTGACCGACGGAACGAAATTCGATTCAAGTGTTGACCGTGAGCAAACTATCGAATTCCCACTAAATGGCGTTATTGCTGGCTGGACAGAAGGCGTTGGCTCTATGAAGGTTGGCGGTAAACGAAAACTCATTATCCCAGCCGCCCTTGGATATGGAGAGCGTGGTGCTGGCGGTGTAATCCCTGGTGGGGCTACACTTATCTTCGACGTTGAACTTATCTCGACAAAATAAGTACTCCCGTGTACTTCACGCTGTGTTCGCTACTCGCGTAAAATGCCCATATGCTCGCAATAAATAGCGACAATAAGACAAATAAAATCAATAAACACCCTCTTGTAGCTGGGTGTTTGTTGCTTGGATTAGCAACAATCCCAGACGTCATGGTTGTTCCAGTGTTGAAGGAACTTACCGTTGACCGCTTTGGAATAAGCGAGGGCGATGCGCATTACTTCATGGCGGTGAATTTGCTCGGCGCCCTGCTTGCAATTGGCGTCTTGGCAGTATTGAACCGCGCTGTTTCATCAACCGTACTATTGCTTGGCTCTGCAATTATTTCATCTGTTTTAATGGCCGCAATGGCCGTAACTACATCTTGGGGTGCTTTTTTGACCCTGCGATGCCTTGAAGGCGGGGCGGATCTTATGTTGTTGGCGATTCCATTGCGAATCATTGCGTCAGCTGGCGGGAAAGAGCGTTTTGCGGGTCGAATGGGCGGTGGATTCACCGTCATGATGGTAGGAATGGCTATTGGCGTGGTGGCAGGTGGCAAGATTGGAAGCAACGACCCCGTAATGGTGTTGTGGGCTGGTGCCGCCACCATGTTACTTATTACGCTAATTGTTGTGTTCTTACGTAAAACTATAGACAACGTGCCGGCTTCTCCTCGTCCCGAGCCCAAAAATTGCCCACTTCTTCCCAAGGAATGGATTGGCGCTGGATTCCTTGCACTCGATAGAGGCCTAGCCGCTCTTGTGTCAACAACACTTCCTATTTTGCTTGCATCTGGCTTTGCGATTGGCTCAGTTACCCTTGGTGTTGCATTGGGCGGCATGTTTTTGGCTTTAGCGGTCTTTGCAGCCCCGTTTGGTATTTTGGCAGACCGGTGTGGTGGCGGGAAAATCCGTCTTGTCGCTTCGGTGCTCTGCGGCGGATCACTTGCGTGCCTTGGTTTACTTATATGGTTGCCACCCGTTATTGTCTTGCCTCCATGCTTACTTTTATACGGAGTTGGTGCCGCAGGCTCGTTACCTTCTGCATTTTCGGTAGCAGTACGGCAAGAAGCTTCGAACTTGGTCTTTAGTTCACTTCAAGCAGCGGGTCAAGCGGGATATGCCTTTGGCGTCTTAGGCGGAATGGTTCTTGTAAGTGTCATTTCGTTACCACCTGCGACCTTGTTGACAGTGATGTTTCCGATTGCTGGCCTCCTATTCATCATTCTAAATGTGCTCCTTCTTGTAGGTATACGGACACTTGAAATGCGAGTACCCTAAAGAGCGATGAAAAAAGCAATCATTATCTTGGCAATTTGTATCGCCCTGCTTACCTGCGGGGCCGGTATTGTTGCTTGGCTGAGCCGCCAGCCACAAACTTGGTATGTGCAGCAAAACACCATTACGCCAGAGCTTGAAACGCTTACCGAGCGCGCTGAATATAGACTCACCGAAGAATTCCATAAGATTCGCCCAGAAGATGAGACATGGAAGTTGCGAATTAACGATGCATTAATCAATGCTTGGCTTGCGACACGCCTTGAAGACTGGCTAACCCATGAACAAGATGCAGAGATGCCACCGGAAATACATGACCCGCAAGTGCACGTTACACCAGAGGGAGTCTGGTTTGCCGCCATGGTTGAAATTGAGCAAGATGATCCCCGTCCAATTGCTCTGCAGTTGGCAATGCGTATCGAG
>JABJDN010000121.1 GCA_018665385.1 Phycisphaerae bacterium
CCTTCTCGAGTGTATTCAAATCCTCGGTCCCACCGAAGTTCTTCGACTTTTGCCATATCGTGAATAAAGAGTGAAATCAGAATGATGTCACGGTTAAGTCTTGGATAATTTGGAAGCATACCGTCAGCTAATTTCATGAGTTGCAATGTATGTTCTAGCAAACCGCCAATCCAAGCGTGATGGATAGTCATAGCAGCAGGCGCAACTTTAAAGTCTTCCATGAGTTCTGCATCTTCAATGTATGCACTAGCAAGTGCTTGCGCTGCAGGATGCTCGAGTGATTGAATCAATGCTGTCACTTCTGAAAACATTTCGGTAATGTCTTTGCGAGTACTCGGTAACAGTTCAACGAGTTCGTCAGACGATGGCGCATGAGGCCAAATTTCGCGAATCTTTAACTGCAACTTGTCTTGGTACATTTCTTGCTCGCCTTCTATGCGAACAAATCCTGTTTCAGTTATTTCTGGCATTGAAGAAGGGTCAAAACGCCATTGCCTACCGATTGCTTCTCCAGTTGCGTCGCGAAGCAAACACTTCAGAAACGGGTCGCCATTTCGGGTTGTGCCCACTTGTGGATTTACTAATGCAAACACACCATGTACGAATCCCTGCCCTGTCATTTCTGATACTTTTGTTGAAGTCATGTGCGTAGTGTAGCGATTACATCTGGAATTCGTTTGAGTAAATCTGTAGCAAGCATTCCTGTGTTCCCATGCTCGCTCGCAAAAGATTTGCCGCACCTTGCGTGAATGATTGCTCCTAGAACTGCAGCGTCGTATACGTGCGAAACACCAGCTATACCGTACCCAGCAACCAGCCCGGCAATTATGCCCGTAAGCACATCCCCACTTCCGCCAGTTGCCAACTCTACTCCACCCTCGGTAATCTTCGTTGTGCGAACACCGTCAAACACTTGCGTCGTATCACTTTTTAACACAAGTACGCAACCGTATACTTGAGCAAGTTCTTCTGGAGATTCTATATTCGTTCCCATCGCTTTTGCAAGCCTTCTGTACTCTCCAACATGGGGCGTCATAACGATTGGCGCTCTTAGATCAAGTTGCGCTGATGGCAACAGAGCAAGTGCGTTCAGCCCATCGGCGTCAAGAATAATGGGCCTGTCGTCTCTTGCTATCAATGTTGCGATAATTTGTTGTTGTTCCCAACCGCAACCAAAACCTGGACCGATGGCAAGGCATCGACACCCATTAGCATGCCTATCAATGGCTTCGATTGCGCTACTTGGGATAATTCTTCCAACGTCATCAACTGGCAGTTCAATCCCAATTGAATGAGGCGCAGACAAGAGACCCGCTTGTAACACTGGTTGCGGCATCGCGAGTATCGACATCCCGCAACCGCTCCGCATGGCTGCAATTGCTGTCAATGCAGGTGCACCAACCATGACGAGCCCGTCTTCGCTACGTTGCCCGCCAATAACACAAACACTTCCAAACGTTCCTTTATGACCATCTTCTGGTCTTTGTGGAAGCGCAGGAAACGACATCTGTTACTCATCAGCCTCGATTACTTCTACATCTAAGTTTCCAATCGTTGCAAGAATGCCAGACATTTCTGCAGCCATTCCTTCATCAGACAAACTTGTTGTAACGGCTGCAATATGACCAACTGTAAACGGCTCTGTCAGAGTTGCATCAAGATCAATCCATTTGCCATCAACAAGTGCTTGTGACCACATATGCCAACCGAACACTCCGTTTGGTTTTCCGTAATTTGGAACGTACACCAAACCCATAACTCCGCGGGATGGAATGTTTGCAGCGCGTAGAAGTCCACAGAGCAATACTGCATGTTCGCTGCAATCACCTTCTTTATTCCTTGCAGTTTGCGATGCAGAGGCGAATGCCGTAGACATGCCCTTGTTGTCTATGTATTCGTACACCTTTGCTCGTAATGCTAACGCTTGCTCCATTTTTGTTGAAGAAGTTAGAAGAGCAGATAGCGTTTCATTCGCAATCTTACTAACTGCTGTATCAGTACCATCACAAATTGCTGTTGCACTTACAAAGCCCTCATCAATCTTTTCAGATTCAGTTGCTTCTGTAGGACTCGCCAAATCAATCGTGAGAGTTACAGAACCATCTTCATTCGACTGCGACCGTTGGTAGCCCGCAGACGGTAGCGTCAGTTTAGTTCCATCTTTACTTGTGACTTTTATCGCGAGTTGTGTTTTAGTATTGTCTATTTTTTTACTCGGCTCTACGAACAGACTTACCATTAATTCTGGCACTTCATTCACAGGCGAAAGCGCATCGTGTTTTTCCATGATGGCATTTGTAATGGCCCCAAAGCCAGCATTCATCGAAGAGCCGACATTTAGACCCGCGTTCGTATAATACTCAGTGCCAACGATCGGCATTTTATCATTTACTGTTTCCCAAAAAGTAACCAACTGTTGCGTACCCATAACATCGCGTTCTTCTTCGCCTTTTTTTGTCATCACAACTGTAATAGTAG
>JABJDN010000185.1 GCA_018665385.1 Phycisphaerae bacterium
CATAAATTGTAAGAAATGTACGTTAACTTAACTGTACAAACACACATAAAGGAATTTATTCAATGGCACTACCCTCCCTAAAATTACTGCAAGTCCTTGCTCTTGCAACAGTTACGTCTCTCTCTACTACTGTCTTGGCACAGCCTGGTAATAGTGGCCGACGCGGTGGTGGATTCACATCCACAATGTCAGCAGGAGGTATGGATCCAGATTACATGCTTCGAGATTTGCAACGTTTCCAAGTAGCGTTAGAACTAAGCGATGAGCAAACATTGCTCGTTGAGCAGTTTCTTCGTGACTACGATGAATCATTCAGGGAAGCATCTGATGCAAGCCGGGATAGCGTCGGGAATTCTTTTTCGTCAATGCGAGGAAACGAAGATAGTCCAGAGCAACAAAGAACAGATGAATTGCGAGCACGTTCGCGTGAACTTCGCGAAAAGTTAGATTCTGCTAATAGCCTTGGTGATGAAGAAGGGATGAAAGAATTGCAGGCTAAATTGCAAAGCGAGATGGAGTCAATTCGTGACGAAATGCGTGAAGCAAGGACTGAGCAATGGCAATCGCCTGAGCGACAGTCAGCTTTCGAAGACGTGGCATTATTACTGCAAGATCAACTTCGTCTGAAAAGAAAAATGCGAATTGAATTTGAAAGTGATTTAGTTGTCATTCTTTCGGAAGACCAGCAACTGCTTTGGCCGCCATTAGAACGCCAAATCATTCGTGACAGGTTACTTCCACGCGGTCGATTAAGCGGTGAAACAATTGATGTCATGAGCTTTGTTGATCAACAAGAGTATACTGATGAGACACTCATTACCTTGCTTCCAGTTCTGGAGGAATGGGATATATCTGTAACACCAGCATTGACTGCTCGCGATGAGCATATGATTGAAAATCAAGGTTCTCTCATGACAGCAATGCGAACTATGGATATGACATCAGGATTAGATGTCATGAAAGCCCAAGCTAGACATGCAGAAAATGTTCGCGACATAAGCGGTACAGCAATTGAAAATATCGTGTTACTGCTTTCTCCAGAAGATGGCGAAGTATTCAATGCGTTCGCTAAAGAGCGATCTTATCCAAGAATTTATCGACCGACTCGAACGGATAGAGCGTACAAAGCGGCAATGGAACTTGAAGGTCTTGAAGAGGACATTCTTCAAGCAATCAATGAACTCTATGCAGCATTGCAAGATGAAATGATCTATGCAAACCAACGAATTCTTGAGGCTACCCATCGTTGGGAATCTCAAGAGCAGTTAGACCGTATGGGTCGCTTTGCTGAACGTATGACTGGGGGATCAAGCGAACGCGCTGCTAGCCCCATCCAAGAAGCAGAAGAAGGTAAACGAGTCATTGAAGATAATTACCTTGAACAATTACGAATGCTGCTAACCGAAGAGCAAATCGAAGCATTGGGCGGTCTGAAAAAACGTGAAGCACGAGGCGAGGGTAACCAGCGCGGCGCTGGTGGCGGTGGCCGCGAAGGTGGCCGTGGCGGTTTTGAAGGTGGACGTGAAGAATTCATGAAGAGATTTGATGCAGATGGCGATGGCACTATTAGTGAGTCAGAACGTAATGCAATCCGCGATCATTTCCGTAATGGAGGTGGTAATAGCGGTGGAGGTCAAGGCAGCGGTGGGGGCGGCAGACCATAACTGTTACTAAGTTTATAAATCCAATAAGAGCCAAGCGAATTGCTTGGCTCTTATTTTTTGTGCTCTGTATTCCCTAATTGCCCGCAGGCTGCCATAGCGTCTCGACCGAGAGTAATCCTGCGACGAACAAACTGCCCTGTATTTTTTGCTACGGCAACAAATCGGTTAACGGATGTTTCTGTTGGTGCTGGCCAAGGGCTATTGTCTCTGGGGTTGTATGGAATTATATTGAGCCCGCATCCTATTGGTTTTAAATACTCGCAAATTTCAACGGCATGTTCATCGCTATCGTTCACACCAGGAATCAAAACATACTCAGCGAGTACGCCACCAACATCGTGCCGTGGATACGCCAAGATAGCATTTCGCAATTGTTTCATAGATACCGCTTTTGCAAGTGGCATGATTTTTTTGCGTATTTCATCATTGGGTGCGTTGATAGAGAAGGCGAGCGAGAGACGCTTGTATCCATCGGTTCGTGCCATTGCTGCAAGAAGTTTAATCCCTTCTATTCGACCAACCGTTGAAACACAAATCCTTGAACTCGCTATTGCAGGTCCATTATTATCTGCGAGAATTTCAATCGCTGGAATTACAGCATCAAGATTTTCTAATGGCTCGCCCATTCCCATGAATACGATATTGTCAATTTTGGTTCCAAGAGCATGGTTCGCAGCATGCCATTGGGCAATAATTTCAGCTGTGGTGAGGTTCCTAAGAAGCCCCATTTGTGCAGTCTGGCAAAAATCACAGCCCATAGCGCATCCTACCTGGGACGATACGCAGAGCGTGTGCCTTTTCTTCTTATATCCCTCGATGGGGAGTATCACAGACTCTGTTTCTAGCCCATCGTTCAATGTAAGCAGGAATTTCTTCGTTCCATAATCATCTACAACCGTGGATGGGATGACTGAAGTTTCAACAGATTCTGGGATGGAGTTATTCCGGTAAAACGCTCTCCACTTTTGAATATCACAGTTCTTGCTTTGAATGCCTAACATGTCGTACAAGATACTAGAATATGCGTATGGAGCAAAGCACTTTAGGCGAACGTCGGCAACCAGCCGTTTTTGTTACTGGCGCAGGGGGTGAAGTAGGGCATGGGCTCATCACTGCCTTGAGCGGTGAGAGTAGCCCTGATATTGTCGCGTCAGACCTCCGCGACCTTGAACAGGGCTTACGAGAACTCTGCGCCGCCACGTACTTAGCAGACGTTTGCGATCGTGATGCTCTTGACCGCTTGCTTGCTATGTACCAAGTGAAGGAAATTTATCACCTTGCTGCAGTACTGAGTACTCGTGCTGAACTCGCGCCAGAAGTGGCACACCAAGTGAATGTCAATGGCACAGTGAATATTTTGCAAATCGCAGCAGAGCAAGGGCGAATGTATGGGGAGCCAGTTAAAGTTGTTTTCCCAAGTTCAATTGCAGCGTATGGTTTTGGTTCTTTACAAGAAAAGACTGAAGTTGGCGCAGTAACGGAATACGAACACTGCAAGCCTTCGACTATGTACGGTTGCAATAAATTGTATTGCGAGCATCTTGGTAGATACTATGCTCACTCCTATAGACAGTTAGCCAAAGACAGTGTTCAGGGCGATGATAAGAATCGCGGTGTTGTTGATTTTCGTTGTGTTCGCTATCCCGGCCTCATCTCTGCTGAAACTGTACCGACTGGCGGCACGAGCGACTTTGTTCCAGAAATGTTGCATGCGGCTGCTCGTGGGGATGCGTATACATGTTTTGTTCGCGAAGATTCACGCATTCCATTTATGACAATGCCTGAAGCAATTGATGCAACGTTGCAGTTAGCTGCAGCTCCGCGTAAAGAGCTTACACAAATTGTGTACAACATTGCTAGTTTTAATCCCTCCGCTGGTGAAGTAGCAGAATTAGTAAAACAGTGTTTTCCTGATGCAAGCATTACTTTTGAACCAGACGAACGTCGACAAGCGATTGTAGATTCTTGGCCAGAAGATCTAGATTGCAGTGCAGCGCATAATGACTGGGGGTTTACTCCAAAGTACACAGTAGAACAAGCATTTGATGAGTACCTTGTTCCTAGAATAACAAAACAATACGAAAGCAAACAATGACAACAGCAAGCTCAACCTTTATAGATCGTTCTTCAGCAATTCTTTCTCATCTAGAGGAAACGGGCCAACTCAAGAAATTGCAGATGATTGAATCGCCTATGGGGCCTCGCATTTCTATTCGTGGAAGAGGTGAAGTAGATTGTTTTTGCTCAAATAATTATTTGGGTCTTGCAAATCATCCTGATGTCGTGGAAGCAGGAATCGAAGGCCTTCGCAAATATGGCGCAGGCACTTCTTCAGTGCGTTTTATTTGTGGCACATTTATGCCACACGAAGCGCTGGAAAAACGAATTGCTTCATTCCTTGAAGTGGAAGCAAGTTACACATTTGTTTCGTGTTGGAATGCAACCGAAGCAACTTTGCCTACGCTTTGCCAAGATGGCGATGTTATTGTTTCTGATGAATTGAATCATGCATGCATAATTGACTCAATGCGTCTGACAACGGCTATTCATAAAGGTGTTTCAAAAACTATATATAAGCACAGCGATATGGGGTCATTGCGAGAAGCGTTACTCAGTGCAACTGAGAAGCGCTCGGGCAATGGGGCAATCTTCGTTATAACAGACGGTGTTTTTTCTATGGAGGGAGACATAGCGTTGTTGCCTGATATACGAATGTTGTGCGATGAATTTGGGGCAGTTCTAGTCGTCGACGATTCCCACGGAACAGGCGTCATGGGTGAAACAGGTCGCGGTACACATGAGTACTACGGCATGGCTGGAAGTGACATTGACATCTTTACCGGTACTCTCGGTAAAGCACTAGGTGGCGGAGCTGGAGGGTATGTTGCAGGGAAACGAGATGTAGTTGAATTACTTGTGCAGCGAGGCAGGCCGACGCTTTTCTCAAACGCATTGCCTGTGACTGTTGCTTGTTCAGCAAAAGTAGCGATTGATACACTTGACAATAATCAATCGCTCGTTCAAAAACTCCGTGACAATGTTTCCTCGGCAAGAAAAGGCATCAGTGAGGTTGGATTTGAAGTGTTAGAATCACCAACTGCAATTTGTCCAATAATTGTTGGCGATACTGCTACAGCGATTTCAATGAGTAACAAGTTGCTCGACATGGGTGTATTTGCAATTGGTTTCGGTTACCCAGTTGTTCCAGAGGGAGCAGCAAGAATTCGGGTGCAAATATCTGCCGCACATGAATCGGAGCACATTGATCGACTATGCGCTGCGCTTTTACATTTAAAAAACGATATATAGTCTAAGAAAATAGTATGTGGTTACTACTCTTTAATTATTTACGCGTAACTAGATGTTGTAATCTAGTAAAATAAATATATGTGGCAGCTTCGTTTTCTTGTATCAATTCAAAACCAATTCAACCTGCTCCTTATGGGCATTCTTCTTGCAATGGGCTTACTTGCTTTTATTATGATGTTTATCTTCCCGCCAGGATCAATCTTAATGGTTTTTCTCGGTGTAATGACTCTGGCGCTTTCTCTTGTAGCCAAGATTCTACTTAGATGTGCCATTCTACTTCTCTGTAAGATTCTGAAAGTTGAAGTTCCCACTTCTGAATGTCAGCACTAATCTACGCATAACTATAGAATTGGTTGTATATAATTGTCGTCAATCTATATTGCAAATGAATTATTTCGTACAGTCGTTCCATGTATAAAGAGTCAGCGATCCTGTTCCTGCCTGTCCACTTTCCCATCCGCCAACTCGAATGCGATAGCTTTCGCCCGATGTAACGTTTACATTAATGCGAGAGGTGTAATCTGAGCAAGAGTCGTCGTCGCCGTTACAAGCAATTTGTTGCAACTTTCCGCAAGCACCAGAGTACATGACAAGGTCAGTATCAAACGTCGCTGCATTACACGTGCTTACAGTAAGCGTTCCAGTACATGTTGCTTCATAAGAAAACCAAATATCAGCGTTCATTACGCCTAGATATGAGTCCGAGCACGTTGAGTCATTATATGGATCACTACTATTGCTAGCCTCTGCAGTAGAAAAGTCTGTCGTGCCCAAATAGATGGCCATCGCGTCTTCGCACTCATCGAAATCACTAGTCGAACAAATTGTATTTATACAAGATGACGTATCCCCATACCAAATGCCACCCATGGACTCGCAGGTTTCTGCTTCAATAAACTCGCATGTTTCACTTGGCATGCAGCAAGCGCCTTTAACTATTGACTCACAAACAGAACCCCAGCGGTCAATAATCATAAGAATATCTGAAACATCAACATCACCATCATTATCAAGATCGCCAGAACAATCGCCGGTGCAATTCCCATATTCTGAAAGCAAAGCTAAAAGGTCAACAATATCGACGGTGCTGGAGCCATCTAGATCTCCTAGGCATGGTGCTGTAGAAAGTCCATCAAAGAAATTCCAGACTTCTATTGCTGCATTAATATCCATGTTTCCCCAAGAGCCAGGCCAGTCGTGCCCACCCCCGTAGACGGTGTAAAACCATAACTCAGATTCGTGGTTCTGTGAACTATAAATATCACGGTGGACAGTACTGCCATCATTAGGATTTGTATCTGGAAAATCATACGAATCCGTAACATTAACATCCATGATTGAAGCCCAAAGAGCCATAGTGTCCGGAATAGAGTGATATGGTCCCCAGCCACCATTGTCTGCCATGTCCCCATTCCAATATGTAACGTTATCTGCTGTCCCGTTTAATGACAAAATTGGGCGAACTACTGCAGGATTACAGTCTGTAAAAAGCGTATCCATCATCATGCCGACGATGGGGGCAAAAGCATTGATTGTTTCTGATTCGCGGCATGCCAACTGAAAAGACATTTCAGCACCGTTTGAGAATCCAGTTGCGTATATTTTGTTTGGGGCTGTTCCATGAAGTTGTTGGAGATGCAGTGCAAGTTCTCGTATGAATCCATCATCATCAATATCAAAGCCTGCATGAAAGGAATAATCTACATCCCAGAACCGAGTGTTCGATTGGTCACGCGTGCCATTTGGAAATGCGATGACAAAACCGCGTTCATCAGCAAGTTCTGTCCAACCGTAGTCGTTCATCATTTCATTATTATTTCCACCGTATCCGTGCATGGCTATGACAAGTGCAGGAGAATCAGGTAACGCGCTTGGAATATGAATCCGATATTGCCGGGTGAGGCCATCGTGGTCAAAATCTATATTTTGGGCAAATGTTATATTTGAGAAAAGAATCACTAGAGCGATAGATGATAAAATCAGTTTCATAAATTAAATATACGACGTATTTTTTAATATCGGTGCATAAAAGTTTAATTTTTGGTATTTAAATGTATAATTACAATAAAGTAATTATGTACTTATTTAAAGTGGCTGTGAATCACTTTGCAGCGTCTAATAATGCATGGCATCTACTAGAATCAATCATTTGACTCCAATTTCCATCCTTTTTGATGGATGAGCCAACAATTGCTGCGTCAGCGTATTCAAACACTTGATTTACATTTTCCGGTGTAACGCCAGAGCCAACAAGAAGAGGTAATTCTGTTGCGCCTCGAACTTCTTGTAAATGAGTTATGTCAACAGCATGCCCAGTATGATTTCCTGTAACAATGACGCCGTCTGCTCCCATGAAATCAGCACCGCGAGCATGGTCGCCTATTGATAAATCGGAAGTTATTGCATGCGATGAATGCTTCTTTTGGATGTCTGCAAGTATCGCTATTTCGTCAGCATCAATTCGTCTTCTTTCGCGTAGAAGCGGCCCAGCATCTGCGACATCCATTAAGCCCTCGTCTGCAATTGAAGCAAATGCGAATCCTTCAGCACGTATAAAATGTGCACCAGTTGCATGCGCAACTGCAAGTGCTGCTTTATTCGCGCCGGCGAGAATTTGAATGCCCACTGGAACATCAACGGAATCTACAACCGCTTGCATCGCAACAGCCATTGTTGCAACAATTTCAGGTCCTACTTCGCGAAGCATGTACGGAGTGTCGTGCATATTCTCTAGAAGCACAGCGTCGAAACCGTATTCAACGAGTGTATTTGCTTCGCTAATGGCAGTGTCTATGATTTCTTGTGGTGTTTTCTTACTTTTGGGCGTCCCTGGGAGAGCATGCAAATGCACCATCCCGATAAGCGCTTTTTCTTTATTGATGATTTTTCGAAAATCAGCCATTATTCGCGCCCATGCCAAGCAAGGTAAATAGTTCCATGCGAGTTGAAGGATTATTCATAAAGAGTCCGTGAAGTTTACTGGTCGTTGTCCAGCTTTCAGGTTTCTTTACGCCGCGGTAGCACATGCAGAAGTGGCGGCATTTTAAAATGACAGCAACGCCTTGTGGTTGTAATTCGTCTTGGATTGCGTCTGCTATTTGTGCAGTTAGTTTTTCTTGGACTTGCAGGCGTTTTGCGTATGCATCAACAACCCTTGCTATTTTAGAAAGTCCTAAAACTCTGCCATCTGGAATGTAGGCAACATGTGCTTTGCCAACAAACGGCACCATGTGATGTTCGCAGTGTGAGTGCAGTTCGATATCTGAAACGACAACAAGCTCGTTGTACCCTTCGACTTCACTGAATGTTCTTTTAAGATACTCTTTTGGATTTTGATTATAGCCAGAGAAGTGGTCCCGCATCGCATTGATGACACGATGAGGCGTTTTGATAAGCCCTTCGCGATCGACATCTTCGCCAATAAACTCTAAGAGTCCTTTGACATGCGCCATCGCTTGTTCTTCAGTTACTTTTGTTTCTGTATTCTTCATTTCAGTTGTTGTATCCATAGCATTGTCATTATCGCAGAATTTAACGTGCACGCCAATAGAATAATGCAATCACTTGAGTTGCCGTTTCCACCATGAAAGAATCTCGTTTAAACGGTGTTTTCTAAGGTCAGGAGCGCCGCCACGACTAAAACCATGACTTGTAGATCGTGGATAACGAACAAAACGAGCTTCGATGTCTCGCAATTTAAGGGCTGCAAATACTTGTTCGCTTTGTTCAATGTTACATCGCAAGTCACCTTCGCTATGAATTATAAGCATCGGTGTTTCGACATTACCAAAGTGGGCTATTGGAGACTGGCGCCATCGATCTTCAGGTCTGCTCCAGAAGTTGCCGCCAAAATATCCATCTTCTTTATCAGCGAAGTCGCTGTTGCCACCCATAGAGACTAAGTTGGAGACACAGCGGTCTGTAATGGCTCCTCGGAATTCATTCGTATGACCAACAATCCAGTTGGTCATATAGCCACCGTAACTGCCGCCCATTACGCCCATGTTTTTAGCATTGATGCTTTTGTCTTTTTGCATCATCAAAGTGACTGCTTGCATGTCTATCCAGTCGGCTCCGCCCCAGTCATTTCTAATGGCATCGCAGTGTTCTCGACCGTATCCCTTTGAACCACGAGGGTTACAATAAATGACGGTATAGCCTGCAGATGCAAGGCATTGGAATTCATGAAAGAACATCCAGCCGTACTGGCAGTGCGGTCCACCATGGATTTGAAGTACAGCAGGTTTTGATGCCCGATTTTTTGCTTCAGTTGGTGGGCGCATAATCCAACAATGGATCTTAGTGTTATCTTTACTCGTAATCCATTTTTCTTTTGGAGTTGCGAGTGCATGCTGCTTGCACCAATCTGTATTTTCGAATGAAACTTGTTGTGTGGTGATTTTGTTTGTGCCAACTTTTCCAATATAAATCTCAGGCGGTGCAGTTGAAGAGCCAATCATCATTGCAAGGGTCTTGCCATCGTTTGATGAATTCCCCATGGAATGAATAGCGTTTCCAGAAGTAAGCAGTTTGAGTTTACCTCCTGTTCTTTGGATGCAACAAATTTGCTCTTCACCGTGCCAGCCAATTTTGACGAGTAAGTTTTTCGAATCACCACTCCATCTAATCTGAGAACCAAATGCGACTTCGCCAGTATCTGACAAAGTGACCGCCATGAGGCATCGATCGATTGTATGCGTGATGCTTTTTGCATTGCCTTCTGTTGCACTTGCGACGTAGAGTTCTAAATTCTCTGTCGAATAAGTTGATTCATCACCTTCGCGTCCAGCCCATGCTAAATATTTCCCGTTGGGCGACCATGCGATTGCGTCTTTGGGACCTTTGGTGCAATTCGGGAGTACTTTATTTTTGCCTGAAGTAACTTCATGGATTACAACCTTTGTAGGTTTTGAATCTGTGAGTGCATTCTTACTAGTATTCGTTGCAATGGCAATTTTGTGTCCTGTTGGTGACCAGCAATAGCTAAAGAAACCCATTGTGTCTTTTGACCAAATGTTATTGTGTTTGCCTGTTGTTGAATCTACGAGGAAGAGTTGAAAGCGAGCGTGTCCAAAATAACCATCGCCATCAAGTCGATACCAAGCAGACTCAGTGATAACTGGAGGGTCGCTTTCTTTGGTGTCTTTTCTTTTTTCAGCAGCAGCATTCGTGTAGGGCTCTTCTGTTTGCCTGTATGAAACAGCAAGGCAGCCTCCAGTGGGCGACCATGTAAATTCGTTAATTGTTCCCTCAGGAAAGTTCGTGAGTTGCTGCGCTTCTCCACCTTCCATGTCGATTGTGTATATTTGACTTCCCGACTCACTACTGCGCAGAAAAGCAACTTGAGAATTATCCGGTGACCAGCGGGGCATGCCGTCTTTCCCGCTTGTTGTAAGTTTTCTTGGTTTCTTTGGGCCTTTTGTAGGGGCAACCCAAATAGTAGTGTTGTTCACACCATCTTTGACACATTTGCGTGTGTATAAGATTTGTGCACCGTCTGGGGAAATCTGAGGGTTTCCTACAGAGATGAGATTGTCGAGTTCTTCTGGAGTAATTAATTTCTTTGTTGCCATAAACGTATCGTATCGTCTACTCTATAGATACATGAAACTTCAAGAGCTTCTTACAGATTTAATTGCAATTGACTCAACGAGCGTTTTGAGCAACGAACCAGTTGTTGCATATATTGAAGAGTATTTTGAAGGTAGTGCTGTGAAATGCCATCGATTGCCTTCTCACGAAGTTGGAAAATTCAATCTATTACTTGTGAAGGGCGAACCATCAGAAGATGGCATAACCCTTTGTGGACACATGGATACAGTTCCAGCTACAGCAGGAAGGTGGAAAAGCGACCCTTGGACCCTAACTGAGCGTGATGGTAGTTGGCACGGTCGTGGTTCTTGCGATATGAAGGGGTTTGTAGCAATTGCCATTCAAGCAATTGAACGAGCAGAAATTAATCTTGGATGCGTAGCAGTGTTACTTGTTTGCGACGAAGAACTTGGTTCGTTTGGCGCAAAATATGTTCTAGAAAATGGCCTTCCAGTTTCAATTCCTAAGCAAGTTATTATTGGCGAACCAACCTCGTTGCAAGTTGTTCGTTTGCACAAGGGGCATCTAAGTATGCGTGTTTCTATTAAAGGTGTTTCTGCGCACACAGGTTCGCCACACCTTGGGAAAAATGCACTAGCCGAAGGTGGCAAAGTCATTTGTGCGCTTTCGGCATTATCTTTACAATACGAAGCGTTACGAACAGATTCTAGCGAGCATTTTCCTGATGTTGCCAAGTTTCCAGTATTGACAGTTTCAACAGTAAAAAGTGGATCGGCCATTAATGTAGTGCCAGATTCATTTGAACTTGGTATAGGTATGCGTTTACTGCCCGATCAAAATAAAGATGAAGTAGTTGCAGAAATTAAGAAATCGATTACAGACGTTTGCGAATTGCCTTGGAATCTAGAAGAACTTGGCGATAACCCAACAATGTTAACGTCAGAAAATTCAGCAATAAACAAATGGCTTTGCGAGTATATAGAACAAAAAGGAAGCGTCGGCGTTTCCTATGGAACAGACGGCGGGTACTTGTCACACAGTGGGTATGAATGTGTGCTGTATGGCGCAGGTGATATTGCCGTTGCTCACAAACCAGACGAATATGTACCTGTTCACGAGATGGAAACATGCGTGCACACAATTGATACTGCAGTGCAGCATTTTTGCGGTACAGGCAAATGACCGTTTTCAACCCTGAACTTGTTTGGATTGATGGCGAATTTCATTCAAAAAAATCAGTCACCGTTGAGAATGGGATAATCACAATAATTGGCGAGGGCGACAGTTCTGATAAAGGCGCGTTCTTGCCAGGTTTTGTAAATGCACACAGCCACGCTTTTCAGCGGGGGCTTCGTGGAAGAGGTGAGCTTTTTTCCTCTGGCGGTGACTCATTCTGGGGCTGGCGCGAAGAAATGTATTCGCTTGTAAACGAATTGAGCATTGATCAATTCAGGATATTGTGCGTGCAATGTTTTACAGAAATGCGCCAAGCGGGAATTACAACAGTGGGCGAATTTCATTACTTTCACCACGATACAAAGAACGATTTTGCAATGGACATGGCAGTTCTTGAAGCTGCAGGTGAAGTTGGCATTCGTATAGTTCTCTTGCATGCGAATTATTCTCACGGAGGTTTCGGTAAAAAACTGTCAGGTGGCCAAAAGCGATTTGATACGAAGTGTTTGCAATCATGGTGGAAGCAAGTCGACTTTTTAGCGGAGCAAGTTCATGGAGAAATGCAACGAGTTGGCACAGTGGCTCATTCAGTTCGCGCAGTTGATATAAAAACAATTAAAGAAATTGCAGTCGGTTCCATGCACCGTGGTATGCCTATGCATATCCACTTGGAAGAGCAGCGCCAAGAAATCGAATCTTGCATAGAAACGCATGGTGTTACACCAATGGCACTCTTGAATGATTCGATGGAAGTTTCACCAATGGTGACGGCTGTCCATTGCACGCATACAGCCGCTGCAGATATGGAGCAGTGGTTAAGTTCTGGTGGCAATGTTTGCATATGCCCACTTACAGAGGCAAATCTAGCAGATGGCATTTGCGATATGCATCGCATCGTAAAACAGGGGGGGTGTGTCTCGCTTGGCAGTGATTCGAATGCTAGGATTTCAATGCTTGAAGAGTTGCGGTGGATGGAATACGCGCAACGACTTCATAGGGAAGAGCGTGGTGTTTGTGTTGATAGTACTGGATCAATGGCTCGGTATCTAATCGATGCAGCAACAAAAAATGGTGCAAGATGTTTAGGCATTCCCGCAGGCGATATAGCCGTGGGGAAATTAGCTGACTTTACAATTATTGATTTGGAACACCCTCAACTTTCAGGAGCGACTCCTGGAACACTTGGCGCTGCTTTATGTTGCGGTGCAGATAACTCAGTGATACAGCAAACGATTATTGAAGGTCTATAAGTTCGTTAAGATGTTTTGCGAAATGATTATGCCGACCAATGGATGAAGAGTAAATTGGTTTTCTGACTTGGTCAGCGCTAGGTGTAACAGCAATGCGCCGGACGTTATAAAACTCAAGGCAGGCTGGTTCAAAGTCTACGCCAATATGCTCAAGGGTCCCCTTTATTGTTGGTTCCAAATCATTCACAATCGATTCATAGGGGACTTCGTGTATTTGTCCCGGATATTGTTCTTCCCAATGCTTCATGATTCGTTGGTATTGTTTGTACACCCCAGTAAGTTCTTTAAGGTTGCTCGTGTACGCGTGCGATGTGGAGAACGAATTTGCAAAGCATGAGACACAAGTATCTAACGGATTTCGTGTTGTGTGAATAATTTTCGCGTCAGGGAATAAAGATTTAATTAAACCAATGTGTAAATAGTTCATTGGCATTTTGTCAGTGCAATACGAATTATTGCTCCCCAGCCGTTCTATGTAAATTTCACGCCATTTTGGATTTAAATTCACAATGCACTCGGGGTACGGTTTCTCGCTAACAAACCGAAGCATTTGATCAACTTCACCTGCAGCGTCAATTTTTTGATGCGCGCATAAAATTTGTTCAAGAAGAGTAGTTCCGCTTCGAAACATTCCTACGATAAAGATGGGCGCAGGGTCTTGTTGCGTGTACTGTTGGGGGAGTTGTTCGTTACATGCGTCTATGATGGTGTCAACGAGCTTTATGTGCTCAGTGAGCGGGAAGGTACCGCCATGTAATTTGTTGCCATCTTCCCAGCATTTCCAGGCTTCATCGTACTTCTTCAATTCTTCAAGAACTCTACCTTTGTGCATCAATAGATTAGATTGATGGTAGGGGGATAGTTGTTGATTCATGACTGAATCAATGGCTTGTATTGCTCGGTCTTGTTTGCCTAGCTTTCGAGCAATTCGGACTTTAGCGAGAGCTACCAACACAGAATTATTTTCGGGTGCGTTTATTAGAATTTTTTCAGCTTCTTCGGTTCTGCCAAGTGATTCAAGAACTTCAGCTTTGCCCGCAATTGCTTCTGGGAATGAGCGGTCTCTTTCAAGTGAGCGGTCATACGAAGTGAGGGCTTCATCTAGGTTGCCGTTGAGTCGGTGTGCAGTTGCAAGGGTAGCGTACGGTTGTGCATCTTGTTGCTGAAGTTGGATAAGTTTTTTTGCATAGTGAAGAGGAACAGGGAGTGTTCCTGTGCTGTTGGCAGCCATCGAAAGAAGGTGCCATGCTTCAGGATTGTTTGGGTCGGAATCTAATGCGCCTTCGATTGCTTTGGCCGCGCGAGTGGCATGTCCTCTAGCAAGACACATTTTTGCAAAGAAGATTGCAATGGAAATGTCTGTTGGCTTGCGGTTTATCGCTTCAGTCGCAATCGTCATTGCTTTATCTGGATTGCCGCCTTGCTCTAAAGTTAATGCAAGTTCTGCCAGAATAATCGGATCATCTGCAGAAACTTGCTTAGCAAGGACGAACCAATCTACAGCGGCCTTAAGGTTCTTTCTATCTCTTTCAAGCATCCCTAAAATGCGTAATAACGTTAAATCGTTTGGATTTGCATTGAGAAGTTGTCGGTATATCTTCTCAGCCTGAGAAAATTTGCCAGCTTGGTGGTACTTGCCAGCTTTTGCTATGAGTTGTTGACCTGTGAGATTTGCCATAAGTATGCAGGATACAAGTAGAATGTACTTCTATGGCAAATTTGCTCTCAGCTAGAACTATTTCTAAATCGTATTCAACCCGCGATCTGTTTCAAGGCGTCACCTTGCACCTTGAAGAGGGGGAGCGACTTGGAATCATTGGGCCAAATGGAACAGGGAAATCTACCTTGTTAAAGATACTCGCCGGCAAGGAAACTGCTGACGAAGGTGAAATTACAAGTAAGAAATCTCTACGCCTTTGGTACGTACCACAAGAATCCGTATTTCCTATTGAAGCTACGCCACTTGAGTCTGTAGTCCAATCAATTGGCGGAGATCCGATAGAAGCCGAAGTAGCAGCCTCTATCGCACTTTCAAAACTTGGTTTTGATACATTCGATCAACCGTTTGGGGAACTTTCTGGCGGCTGGCAAAAGCGAGTAGCGATGGCGTGCGGCTTAGTGCACGAGCCAGAAGTTATGTTGCTTGATGAGCCCACAAATCATCTTGACTTAGAAGCAGTTGAATGGCTTGAAAATTTTGTGATGCACGCAAATATGTCTCTGCTTTTTGTAACGCATGATCGGCGTTTTTTAGAAAATTGCGCTTCAAGGATTCTGGAACTTGCCCCTTCGTACCCTGATGGCGCATTCGAAGTAAACGGTAATTACACTGAGTTTGTTCGCAGAAAAGAAGCGTTTTTGATTTCGCAAGAAGCAGAAGAGTCTGCGTTGGCAAATAAAGTTCGTCGTGATACAGCATGGTTACGACAGGGAATACAAGGTCGACAGACGAGAAACAAAACGCAAGTTAAAGATACTGCATCTCGCAGAGC